>NZ_CAUYTL010000009.1:0-96027 GCF_963575615.1 Listeria rocourtiae subsp. hofi
ACGAATATACAACAGAAAAAAGAGCAGAAGTGCAGCACCAATATGCATGCGAGCAAAGCGAGCATGTAATCCCCAAAGCTGTTATCACCGAGCCCCGAACTACGAATATACAACAGAAAAAAGAGCAGAAGTGCAGCACCAATATGCATGCGAGCAAAGCGAGCATGTAATCCCCAAAAGCTGTTATCACCGAGCCCCGAACTACGAATATACAACAGAAAAAAGAGCAGAGGCACAGCACCAATATGCATGCGAGCAAAGCGAGCATGTAATCCCCAAAGCTGTTATCACCGAGCCCCGAACCAAGAACATACAACAGAAAAGCAGTAGATGTACCCCCGAAAGACATACCATAAGTCCGATACCCTAGTCTCCCATTTTTTGATAAACTTAAAAGAAAACGTATACAAAAAGTGAGGTGTTATAATTGGCAGATAAATTTTTAATTATTGGCGGTGGAATTGCAGGTTTAATGACTGGAATTGCCCTCCAACAAGCAGGTTTCCAAGTAGAAATTTTTGAGAAGGTGGATGAAGTAGCACGAGTAGGAGCTGGGATTACGGTGGCGCCAAACGGGATGGCAGCGCTTGAACAGTTGGGGCTAGCAGAACAAGTGAAGGCGCTAGGAAATGTTAGTTCTAAAGGGATAGCAATTGTGGATGAGACTGGGGAACCAATCACAAAATTAGCCGATGAAAAGCATGCATTTCCGATTTATGCGATACATAGAGCCGATTTACGGGCTGTTTTATTAGCTGCTTTAGAAGAAGATACTCTCAAACTGGGGCAAAAATGTCATCATATAACGCAGAACGATTCAGGTGTAGCGTTGCAAATGGATGATGGATCCGAAGTTACCGGGGACTATGTGATTGTCGCCGATGGTATTCACTCCACTTTACGAGATAGTATTTTTGGTAAGCAATCGTTGCGTTATGCCAACTATACATGTTGGCGTGGCGTTGCTGAAGGCTGGTCGAACGATGCTGATAGTAATTTATTCACAGAAACTTGGGGGACGAAAGGGAGGATCGGAATTGTTCCATTGGCAAATCAGGAGACATACTGGTTCGCGGTAATCGCTGCATCTGAAAATAGTATCGCACATCAAACATACGAGCTAACCCATTTAGTGGAACGCTTTGGATTATATCATAAGCCAATCTGTGGCGTACTAGAGGCTACGCATCCGGATAAAATTATACGTGGTGATATATATGATTTAGAACCTATGAAAAGTTTTGTGAGAGGGCGTGTTGTATTGGTAGGCGATGCAGCTCATGCTATGACTCCAAATCTTGGACAAGGTGGTTGCCAGGCGATGGAAGATGCAATCATTTTGCGAAACTGTTTGCAAAAAATGGCTACTGTAGGAGAAGCATTTGCGGCTTATAGCAAAGTTAGAGTTGGGAGAACAAAGAAAATTACAGAACGATCTCGATTAATTGGCAAAGTTGGGCAGTTAGAGGCACCTTTTATTTGTAAGATGAGGAATACGATGATGCGTTTGGCACCAGCCTCACCACAACGAAAGCAATTGTCTTACCTATATGATGCCGAGCTATTTTGAATCCTATATAATATGTTATTTCGTGTCTGGCGCTTTTAGAACTAGTTCCTCGAAACTTTCACACCCTAACAAAAACTAAGAGCCAGTTTGTATTGCGCCTCCCTAACAATTTCTTTCGAGGCTAACGGGCTCTTTCAGCTTTGTTGAGACTCTTAAGAAGCGTCGTTAAGCTGAATTAGAGTCTCAATATGCATGAGAACGAAGTGAGCATGTAATCGACTGTACTGCATCATGACCAGCGCCTCCGGATCCAGCTTCAGAAGCCAGCCCCTCGAAGCTTTTTCGGGTCTATGTTGTGGTTCTTAAGAAGCGAAGTGTGCTGAATTAGAACCTCAATATGCATGCGAACAAGGTGAGCATGTAATCGATGTACTGCATCATGCCTAGCGCCTCCGGATCCAGCTTCAACGGCCAACTCCTCGAAAACTTCACACCCGCAATAAAAAGCAAGAGCGGCTTTTTACTGCGTCCGCTCCAGTTTTTGTCGGAGCTGAACGGGCCGTTTCAGCTTTGTTGAGACTCTTAAGAAGCGAAGTGTGCTGAATTAGAGTCTCAATATGCATGAGAACGAAGTGAGCATGTAATCGATTGTACTGCATCATGACCAGCGCCTCCGGATCCAGCTTCAGAAGCCAGCCCCTCGAAGCTTTCACGGCCGCAATAAAAACCGAGAACGGGTTTTCATTGCGGTCGCTCCAAGCTTTTTCGGGTCTAACGGGCTTCTTTAGCTTTTCAATATTTGCAAATTTCCTCAATATCAGGGATAATTATCAACAAGTGAAATCTTTTTAATTAGAAAGAAGGAACGGTATGATTGAGAAATTAGTAATAAAAGGTGGAAAAGAGTTAACAGGGACGTTGCGTGTCGATGGTGCTAAAAATAGTGCTGTGGCGCTTATTCCTGCTACAATTCTGGCCGATTCAGACGTAACAATCGAAGGGTTACCAGATATATCCGATGTACACACATTATATGCGATTCTAGAAGAGCTTGGTGGAACGGTTCAAGCAGATACAGATGCTGTAACAATCGATCCATCTAAATTGACTGATATACCACTACCAAATGGTAACGTAAAAAAATTACGCGCTTCCTATTACCTCATGGGCGCCATGCTAGGTCGCTTTAAAAAAGCAGTTATCGGTCTACCAGGAGGATGTTATTTAGGTCCCCGTCCCATTGATCAGCACATAAAAGGATTTGAGGCACTTGGAGCTACAGTTACAAACGAGCAAGGCGCTATCTATTTGCGTGCCGAGGAATTAAAAGGTGCTCGCATATATCTAGATGTTGTAAGCGTAGGAGCTACAATTAACATTATGCTAGCCGCAGTAAAAGCAACTGGCAAAACGGTCATCGAAAACGCGGCAAAAGAGCCAGAGATTATCGATGTTGCAACGCTTCTTACAAGTATGGGTGCAAAAATAAAAGGTGCCGGAACAGATACGATTCGCATTGAAGGTGTTGAGTCCCTTCATGGATGCCGTCACACTATCATTCCAGATCGTATTGAAGCTGGTACATTCATGATTCTAGCAGCCGCAGCTGGTTCGGGAATCAAAGTTGAAAATATTATACCAGCGCATATGGAGGCTGTGAAGGCCAAGCTTGTCGAAGCTGGTGTATCCATAGAAATGGATGAAGATTCCGCTTATATTGGTAAAAGTGGCGAGTTAAAAAAAGTAGACATTAAAACATATGCTTATCCAGGTTTCCCGACCGATTTGCAGCAACCGATGACAGCCTTATTGGCAGGAGCTCACGGGAGTAGTCTCGTAACGGATACCATTTACCCAAGTCGTTTTAAACATATTGACGAACTAAAAAGAATGGGCGGACGCTTCAAACTTCAAAGTCGCGCTGCTGTTATAACAGGTCCATCTCGTTTAAAAGGAGCAACAGTAACGGCCTCTGATTTACGGGCTGGCGCATCACTTGTTATTGCTGGACTACGTGCTGAAGGCATAACTGAAATTCATGGTGTCGAGCATATTGAACGGGGCTACGGGCGCATCATTGAGAAATTAGAAGGCATTGGTGCGGAGATTAGCAAAGTTAGTCACATCGAAGAAATCGTCTAATATCATCAGCGGAACGACAAGCAATCATCTTCGTCTTTAAAGCCTGTGCTTTGGTGCTCATGTACGTGAGTACATTCCGCTCCAATGTTCCTCGGCTTTGCCTAGTATATAAGTACTTGTTGCTCCGCTGAGGTTCGGTGGTAGATCAAAAAAGAAACACTAGGACTGAAAATTTTCTAGTAAGTCACAAAAAAATTTACCCTCAGCTCTCCTAAATTCCTCTCTACAAAAAATCCAAAAGGTGGTCAAATTATATGCCGGACATATCCATTTCCTATCTGGAAAAACTGACAATTAAAGAAATTTATGCACTTGCTAAGGAACATAAAATTCCTTACTATAGCAAGCTCACGAAAAGAGAACTCAGCTTTGCGTTACTAAAAGCAAGTGCTGAAAAACAAGGATTCTTTTTCATGGAAGGTGTTCTTGACATCATTGCCTCGGAAGGATTTGGCTTCCTGCGCCCCATCAATTATTCCGCGAGTTCCGAAGACATTTACATATCGGCTTCTCAAATTAGACGTTTCGATTTAAGAACCGGTGATAAAGTTTCAGGAAAAGTACGCCCACCAAAAGAAAATGAGCGCTATTTTGGTTTGCTTCATGTCGAGGCGGTTAATGGTGAGAATCCAGAAGTCGCTAAAGAGCGTGTCCACTTCCCAGGCTTAACACCACTTTACCCGGATCGCCAAATTCATATGGAAATCGGTCAAAATCCAATTTCTACGCGCATGATTGATATGATTTCACCAATCGGTTTTGGGCAACGTGGGCTGATTGTAGCACCGCCTAAAGCTGGTAAAACGATTCTTCTAAAGGAGATTGCGAATGCGATTACGGAAAATAGCCCAGACGCAGAACTTATCGTGCTTCTTATCGACGAGCGTCCAGAAGAAGTAACTGATATTGAGCGTTCTGTGAAGGCAGAGGTAGTTAGTTCGACTTTTGATGAAGTACCAGAGAATCATATAAAAGTAGCTGAACTCGTTTTAGAAAGAGCAATGCGACTTGTCGAGCAGAAGCGGGACGTTATCATTTTGATGGACAGCATCACCCGCCTAGCTCGCGCATATAATCTTGTTATCCCTCCTAGTGGACGCACGCTCTCGGGTGGTATTGACCCGGCCGCATTCCACAGACCAAAGCGTTTTTTCGGGGCTGCTCGAAATATCGAAGAAGGCGGAAGTTTGACAATCCTTGCAACGGCTCTTGTTGATACAGGTTCGCGAATGGATGACGTTATCTACGAAGAATTTAAAGGTACCGGAAATATGGAGCTTCATCTCGACCGTGCGATGGCCGAGCGCCGCGTTTTCCCAGCGATTGATATTCGTCGTTCAGGAACACGGAAAGAAGAGCTCTTACTTCCAAAGGAGAACCTGGAACAATTGTGGAAAATTCGCAAAATCATGCCCATTCAAGGTGATGCACTCGACATGTCAGAACGCTTTATTCGTTATTTGAAAAAGACACCGACAAACGCTGATTTTTTCGAAGTTATCCAGACAGAAATGTTTAAAAAATAAGCCTTGCTAAAATAGAAAAGCATTGTTATAATGAGTTTACTGTGTGCAATTGTGCAGAAATTACTCTGTTTCAGATGATTCAGGGCGAAGGAGTTGAAAACAATGAAAGCTGGAATTCACCCGGAATACCGTCAAGTGGTATTTCTTGATACTAGTACAGATTTCAAATTTCTTTCTGGTTCTACTAAGGGCTCGAACGAAACTATTCAATGGGAAGATGGCAACGAGTATCCATTACTACGTGTCGAAATCAGTTCTGATTCTCACCCATTCTATACTGGTAAACAAAAACATGCGACAGCCGATGGACGTGTCGATCGTTTCAACAAGAAATACGGTATCAAATAAAAAAGTCACCCTCTTGGGTGGCTTTTTTATTTGATATGTTGAGCCTATGCTAGGTAAATCGGCGGCAAGCGTTCGCATTGTTGGGACTGTTCGACATGCAATGAGTTACAGTCTCAATATAAGCGTAAACGCAGTGAACGGTTAATCCATCTACCGGTTCTTCTACACTGCGCTCCGCATAACTTCTCGCATGGTCGGGGAAACGACTCCCTCCCTACTTTCAGTCATCACGTACACCAGTACGCTCCGCTTCCGGCTTCCAACAAGCGCAATAAATCCAAACGCTTTCGCTCGATTTGTGTAAATCAGGATATACGTCTTACGCATAAAGATAAAAAAGTAAGAAAAACATAAAAGCTTATAACAAAATCCAAACATTTTCAATTCCATCTTGCTTGGGTTAAAATTGAGGTAGAGATATAAATGAGGAGGTTATCGTGTGGTAGAACATTATGATTATATAGCGATAGGTGGAGGAAGTGGCGGAATTTCATCAGTGAATCGCGCGGCTAGTTACGGTATGAAGTGTGCTCTTGTAGAACCAAAGCATCTTGGTGGCACGTGCGTGAATGTTGGTTGCGTTCCAAAAAAAGTGATGTGGTACGGCGCTCAAATTTCTGAAGCAATGCACAAGTATGCATCTGACTACGGGTTTAGTGTGAAGCAAGAGGATTTTAATTTTGCGAAATTGGTGGAAAACCGTGAGGCATATATAGAGCGAATTCATGGCTCCTATCAGCGCGGACTCGATAATAATAAGGTAGATATTTTAAAAGGATATGCATCGTTTGTTGATGAGCACACGATTGAGGTGAATGGTACGCATTATACGGCAGATCATATATTGATTGCAACCGGTGGGAAGCCAGCTTGGCCAGATATTCCTGGCGCGAACTTTGGAACAGATTCAGACGGCTTTTTTGAATGGACGGAGTTGCCGAAGAGCGTTGCAGTTGTTGGTGCAGGATACATTGCGGTGGAACTTGCTGGCGTGTTACAAGGTTTTGGCGTGGAGACGCACCTGTTTGTCCGGAAGCATGCACCGCTACGCCATTTTGACCCGTTATTAGTGGATACATTGGTAGAGGTCATGAAGGAACAGGGGCCGACACTTCATACAGAGGCAATTCCAAAAGAAATTACTAGCAATGAGGATGGAACAGTGACGCTTCATTTGGAGGATGGCAGAACACAGACGGTAGAGAAGTTAATTTGGGCGATTGGTAGAAAACCGGTGACTGAATCGTTAAATTTAGCAACAACAGCAGTCGAACTTGATAAAAAAGGATACATCAAGGTAGATAAATTCCAAAACACGGCGGTTCCAGGTATTTATGCAGTTGGGGATATTACGGGTCACATTGAGTTGACACCAGTCGCAATTGCAGCGGGGCGCAGGTTATCGGAGCGGTTGTTTAATGGTAAGTTGAATGAGCATTTAGATTATAATCTAATTCCGACAGTTGTTTTTAGTCATCCCGCGATTGGAACGGTTGGCTTGACGGAACCAGAAGCGCTTGAAAAATACGGTGAAACACAGGTGAAGGTTTATACGTCCTCATTTACGTCGATGTATACTGCGATTACGGAACATCGCGAACCGTGTCGAATGAAGTTGGTTTGTGTTGGAGACAATGAAAAAGTGGTCGGATTACACGGTATTGGAACAGGCGTGGATGAGATGATTCAAGGATTTGCCGTTGCAATGAAAATGGGCGCGACAAAAGCTGACTTTGACAATACAGTTGCAATTCATCCAACGGGTTCTGAGGAATTTGTCACGATGCGTTAATTAAGAAGCACCTATAATTTGGAGTTATTGTTAGCTTATTGCTTGCATGACCCAGATACAGGTGCTTTTGTTTTTTTGAATTGGAGATGGTTCGTGGCTCTTTTGTGAACAATGTCCTAAATGAATATTCTGATATGTCAAATAACCCTTTGCTTTATGGGGGGAAATTGCGTATAATAAGCATAATTACATGGTTTATAACTGAGGAGGTTGACAAGTGGAAGCGAAATTAGAAGTTGGGATTTTAGGATTTGGAACGGTTGGTAGTGGTGTTATTCACATTTTAGAAGAGCATGCAGAGAAAATTAGTCAGATGACTGGCTACCAAGTGAGCGTTAAAACGGTTCTCGTGCGCGACTTAGAGAAAAATCGTCGTTACGAGACGAAAGGATTTAGCTTGACCACGGAGCCCTCCGATATTTTAGATGATCCAGCTATTGCGGTAGTTGTGGAAGTTATGGGAAGTATTGAACCAGCGCGAGAGTATGTTTTACAGGCGCTTAAAGCAGGGAAACATGTTGTGACGGCGAATAAAGATTTAATTGCGTTACATGGTGATGAGTTGATTGCTGTGGCGCAGGCGAATAAATGTGATTTATTCTATGAAGCGAGTGTTGCCGGTGGGATTCCGATTTTGCGGACAATCGTGAACGGTCTTGCAGCTGATAAAATTCAGAAAGTTATGGGAATCGTGAATGGCACGACGAACTTCATGTTGACAAAAATGAAGACGGATAAGCGGAGTTACGAGGATGTTCTGAAAGAGGCGCAGGACTTAGGTTTTGCAGAATCAGACCCAACGAACGATGTGGACGGTATTGATGCAGCTCGTAAAATGGTAATTTTGACGCGATTGGCGTTTGGTATGAATGTGGACTTAGCTGACGTGGATACGGTCGGAATTCGTGGGATTGCACCACGCGACATGGAAGTTGCTGAGCAGTTGAAATACGTGATTAAACTGGTTGGCACAGCGGAGGAGAAGAACGGCTCAGTGGCGGTTAGCGTTGGCCCTGTGCTCTTGCCAAAATATCATCCGATGGCGGGCGTGAATAATGAAAATAACGCGGTTTTTGTCACGGGAGCTGCGGCTGGCGAGACGATGTATTATGGACCGGGTGCTGGTGAATTGCCAACAGCTACGAGTGTAGTCAGCGATATTATTACGGTTGCAAAGAACAGCAATTTAGGCACTACTGGCAATGCATTTAATAGTTATAAACATGACACGAAACAAACAGTGCCGGAAGAAATTTTCTCGAAGTATTATTTACGAATTGTCATGGATGATAAAACGGGGACATTCCTTAAGTTAACGCAAATTTTTGCGGAAGCAGGAGTTGGTTTTGATAAGATTTTGCAGGAGCCGTTGGATGAATTTACGGCAACGGTTGTTGTTGTAACGCACACGACGAGTAAAGCGCAACTGGAACAAGCGATTGAAAAAGTGAAACTGGAACCGCAAATGCAAGTCGAAGCGAAATATCAAGTTGTGGAGGGATAAATAATGTACGAAGGATTACTGAAAAGATACAAGGATTATTTACCGATTACTGAAAATACACCGCTAATTGGCTTAGCAGAAGGGAATACACCGCTGATTCCATTGCCGAATTTGTCGAAAGAGCTTGGCGTGACGCTGTATGGCAAATATGAAGGGCTAAATCCGACGGGCTCGTTTAAAGATCGTGGTATGGTGATGGCTGTTGCGAAGGCCAAGGAAGAAGGCGCGACGGCGGTTATTTGTGCTTCAACAGGTAACACATCGGCCGCTGCAGCTGCATATGCTACTCGTGCGGGAATGAAGGCGTATGTCGTGATTCCGGATGGGAAAGTAGCACTTGGCAAGTTGGCGCAGGCTGTGATGTACGGGGCAGATATTATCGCGATTAAAGGAAATTTTGATGAAGCGTTGGATGCGGTTCGCGAGCTTGCCAAAACGGAAGCCGTAGCGCTTGTTAACTCGGTTAATCCGTACCGATTGGAAGGTCAGAAAACAGCTGCATTTGAGATTTGTGAACAATTAGGTGGCAAAGCGCCGGATGTGCTTGCGATCCCGGTTGGGAATGCGGGGAATATTTCAGCTTATTGGAAAGGTTTCAAGGAATGGGATGGACATTTTGGTGTTGGCTTACCGCGGATGCATGGTTTTGAAGCGGAAGGCGCGGCGGCGATTGTTCAAGGCGCACCAATTAAGAATCCGGAGACGATTGCGACAGCGATTCGGATTGGTAACCCAGCAAGTTGGGAATTGGCTGAGGCGGCGCGTGATGAGTCAAAAGGCTATATTCATTCTGTAACGGATGATGAGATTATAAATGCATACAAAAAAGTTGCGGCGCAAGACGGTGTGTTTATTGAACCGGGTTCTGCGGCATCGCTGGCTGGCGTTATCCAACATGTGAAAAGTGGTGCGATTAAGCAAGGCGAGACGGTTGTATGTGTGTTCACTGGGAACGGCTTAAAAGACCCAGATACGGCAATGAGCGTGCATGAAGTTCCTATTTCACATGTAGAAGGTGTGGACGCAATGCGTGATTATTTACGTGGAGGCGTGACGAAATGATTAGAATCCAAGTTCCGGCTACAACAGCGAATCTTGGACCAGGCTTTGACTCATGCGGTCTTGCGCTATCGCTCTACTTGACGCTAGAAGTTTTGGAGCCTACAGCAGAATGGCATATTGCGCATGATCTAGGTGATGGAATCCCGATGGACGCGTCAAATGTCATCATCGAAACCGCACTTATTATTGCGCCGAATCTTACACCGCACAATCTAAAAATGCTTTGTGATATTCCAGCAGCACGCGGGCTTGGAAGTAGTTCTGCGGCTGTTGTGGCAGGCATTGAACTTGCCAATATCCTTGCTAATTTAGAATTGACGCCGGAACGCAAAGTGGAGATTGCTGCGGAAATTGAAGGCCATCCTGATAATGTTGCTCCGGCAGTGCTAGGTAATTTTGTTGTAGGCGCAAAATTGGATGGAGAAGATTTCTACGTTAGGCATCTTTTCCCAGATTGTGCATTACTCGCTTTTATCCCGCAGGAAGCACTTCTAACAAGTGAGAGTCGCGGTGTTTTACCAGCCGAACTTCCTTACAAAGAAGCTGTCAAAGCGAGCAGTATCGCTAATGTGATGATAGCGGCACTATTGCAAAACGATTTAAAACTAGCTGGCGACATGATGGAACGCGATTTATGGCATGAGAATTACCGCGCAAAGCTCGTACCGCATCTTGCCCCACTTCGCAAGTTGACAAAAGCAAATGGTGCATATGCAGCTTGTCTAAGTGGTGCAGGTCCGACAATCTTAATTTTTGCGCCAAAGACAGAAGCTGCGAATTTAATTAAGATTATGGAAGAGTTCGATAAAACGGCCAGCGTGCTTTCGCTAAATGTAGAAGGTAATGGCTCTACGATATTCTCATAATGAAACGACGAGTAAAGCACTGTTTTTCGCTTTACTCGTAGTTTTTGTTGTTCCAATTTCCGCGCTATGATAGAATGAAAAAGAGTTTTTAACATGGAAATGAGAGGTTTTGAGGGAATGGCACAGCTTTTCTTTAGATATGGTTCGATGAATAGTGGTAAAACAATTGAAATTTTAAAAGTGGCGCATAATTATGAGGAGCAAAACAAGCCGGTCGTTATTTTTACATCAGGGATTGATGATCGGGATCAAGTTGGTGTGATTTCGAGTAGAATTGGTTTGAAACGCGAGGCAATCCCAGTATTTTCAACAACGAATCTACATGATGAAGTTGCAAAAATAGATCCGAAACCATATTGTGTTCTGCTCGACGAATCGCAATTTTTGGAGAAAAAGCATATTTTGCAACTGGCAGAAATTGCAGATGGGCTCAACATCCCAGTTATTGCATACGGTCTAAAAAATGATTTTCAAAATGAGCTTTTCGAGGGTTCTAAATATTTATTACTATATGCAGATAAAATTGAAGAAATGAAGACTGTTTGTTGGTTCTGCACGAAGAAGGCAACGATGGTACTGCGTGTCGATGAGGAAGGAAAACCAATGTATAAAGGTGACCAAATCATGATTGGTGGTAATGATCGCTATTATCCAGTATGCCGAAAATGTCACGCCAACCCATCAATTTAAATTTTTGACAACTAAAAAATGAGGTGAACCTAAATGTATGATCGTTTACAAGCCGTGGAAGATCGTTATGATGAGCTAAATGAGCTGCTGAGCGACCCGAATGTAGTTAGCGACGCAAAAAAATTACGAGATTATTCCAAAGAGCAATCTAGCATTACCGAAACAGTCGAGACATATCGAGAGTATAAAGACGTGACTGCGGGACTTGCAGAAACGCGTGAAATGATGAATGAAAAACTCGATGATGATATGAAAGAAATGGTCAAAGAAGAATTTAATGAATTGACACACAAAAAAGCGGACTTGGAAGAAAGGCTTAAACTCTTACTTGTTCCAAAAGACCCAAATGACGACAAAAATGTAATTATGGAAATTCGTGGTGCTGCTGGTGGCGATGAAGCTGCCTTATTTGCTGGGGATTTATTCCGGATGTATTCACGTTACGCTGAATCACGCGGTTGGAAAGCGGAAGTAATGGAAGCAAATGCAACGGGAATTGGTGGTTATAAGGAGATTATCGTATTGATTAACGGATCTGGAGCCTATTCCCGTTTAAAATACGAAAATGGCGCTCACCGTGTACAGCGTGTACCGGAAACTGAGTCAGGTGGCCGAATTCATACATCGACAGCGACAGTGGCGATTTTGCCAGAAGCCGAAGATGTCGAAATTGATATTAAAGATAGTGAAATTCGCACGGATACTTTTGCGTCTAGTGGCGCCGGCGGACAAAGTGTTAATACGACGATGTCCGCGGTACGTTTGACACACATTCCGACGGGGATTGTTGTTTCGATGCAAGATGAACGTTCCCAAATTAAGAATAAAGAGAAGGCAATGAAAATTTTGAGAGCCCGTATTTTTGATAAATTTGAGCGTGAGGCGCAGGAAGAGTATGATACGCATCGGAAATCTGCGGTCGGTACTGGTGACCGTTCTGAGCGAATTCGGACGTATAATTATCCACAGAACCGAGTGACTGACCACCGTATTGGTTTGACGATTCAGAAACTCGATCAAATTATGGAAGGCAAGCTGGATGAGGTTATCGATGCGCTTATTTTGGAAGATCAAACGAGCCGTCTCGATCATTTAAGCGATGGTATGTAAGATGACGATTGCCGAAGTCTTGAACCAAGCAAAAGCCGAATTGACCGCTCGCAATTTGGACCTTAACATCGCTGAAATTATCATCGAAACGAGGCTTGGTCTGACACGTTCCGAGCTATGGATGTCGTTGGACCGAGAAATGCACGTGAGCGAAAAAAAGCAATTTGACGACGATTTCGCGCGCTATATAGGAGGAGAGCCAGTTCAGTACATTTTGGAAGTGGCTCCTTTTTATGGACGCGATTTTTATGTCACACCGAGCGTCCTCATTCCGCGTCCAGAAACCGAGGAGCTCGTTTATGCGGCTGAAAAGTATATCGAACAAAATCCGACTCGTATCCAGCATATTTTAGACGTCTGTACTGGTAGCGGCATTATCCCAATCACATTGAAAGCAATATTCCCTTCGTGTGATATTACTGGTTCTGATATTTCTAAAGAAGCGCTTCAAATTGCCGAGCAAAACAATGCACGACTGGAAACAGATGTCCGATTTATCCACAGCGATTTAGTAGAATATTTTCAAAAAACAGGGGAAAAATTTGATATAATCTTAGCGAATCCACCTTATATTGCAGAATCTGAGCGTGTGGAAATGTCGAAGTATGTGCTAGAAAACGAACCAGAACTAGCGTTATTCGCGCCAAATGATGGTTTAGCAATTTACGAACGACTCATTAAGAATTTGCCAGATATTGTGGATAATTGTTTTTGGATTGGAATGGAAATAGGTTATACACAAGGGCAAGCAGTGAAAAAACTGCTAGAAAAAAGTTTTCCACAAGCTAAAGTTATTGTTAAACAAGATATAAATGGCAAAGATCGAATGGTTATTTGCTCTAATGAACTGATATAGAAGCATTTCTATCTAAGAGATGCTTTTTTCTTGGCTATATTTATCCACAACATTGGGGATAAAACTTTGTGCAAAAAATTTTTTTAATCAAATCTTAATAATTAAAACCCAGTTATCAACACACTTATACACATTATCCACAGATTCACAATTACTTATCCACATTGACAAAGTTATTATCCACAGTTTGGGGATAACTAGGTGAGCAGAGTCCTAATTTTTAAATAAAGCAAGCTCAGACTATAAAAATGGCATCAGAAACGGTAAAATAAGATTAAAGCAATGTAAAGGAGCAAATCCTAATGGAAACCAAGATTTGGCATGTAACAAAGGAGAATGAAATTCAGACGTATCTAGAAGTGGCAAAACTTTTGCAAGCGGGAGAAACCGTAGCCTTTCCTACTGAGACAGTTTATGGGATTGGCGCAGATGCTACCAATGAACAAGCAGTAGCTAAGATTTATGAAGCGAAGGGCCGGCCGTCAGATAATCCTCTTATCGTTCACGTAGCCGACCAATCACAAATCCATGAATTCGTTCAAAAAATCCCGAGCAACGCAAAAAAACTAATGAAAGAGTTTTGGCCCGGTCCGCTGACGATTATTTTACCTCTACAGCCGGAGCGACTGGCTACCAATGTGACGGCAGGTTTGGACAGTGTTGGTGTTCGTATACCAGAACATCCTGTTGCCCTTGGACTTTTGGCTGTGGCTGGAATTCCTGTCGCAGCTCCAAGTGCTAATCGATCGGGAAAGCCGAGCCCGACATCCGGCGAACATGTAGCTGAAGATTTATTAGGGCGGATTTCTGGTATCGTCTTTGCTGGCAAAACCGGTGTGGGTCTTGAATCTACAGTCATTGATTGTACGCTCGAACCTCCAGCTATTTTGCGACCGGGAGGCATTTCGCAAGAGGAAATTGAGGCCATGATTGGTCCAGTTATTTCAGAAACGAAGGAAATGACAAAGCAAGAAGCACCGAAAGCACCTGGAATGAAATACACACATTACGCGCCCAAAGCTCCTATAGCAATCGTTAAGGGAGATACGACATTTTTCCAAAAGCAGATTGATTTAGCAGAAAAGCGCGGAGAGGTCGTTGGAGTACTAGTATCTGATGAATTAGAGGAGCATTTACGGAAGTCAGAATACATGGTAGGGCTTGGGAGTAAGGCTCATCCAGAAGAGATTGCTTACCGATTATATGACCGATTACGTTATTTTGATCGTACTCCTGTGACACTTATTTATACAGAACCATTTGAGAAAGTGGGAATTGGCGAAGCAGTAATGAATCGTCTTGATAAGGCAGCAGGTGGACGCTATATTAAACAAAGTGAGGAAAGTTAGCATGAAAATTTTATTTGTGTGTACTGGAAATACTTGTAGAAGTCCAATGGCGGAAAAAATATTGCAGTGGTTCAAACCTGAATGGGAGGTTCGTTCAGCTGGAATTATAGCAATAGCTGGGGCACCGATGTCGATGCAATCAAAAGAGGTGCTTCAGGAGCATGGATTACCAACTTATCATATCGCGAAACCATTGACTGATGAGTTGGTGGAACAAGCAGATAAAATTTTTGTGATGACGGAACAACATCGGCGTACTCTTGTGGATAAGTTTCCAAACAAAAAAACGGAGCTGATTTCGCCTTATGATTTTGATGTAGCAGATCCATATGGTGGCAGTAAGGCGGATTATGAGTATGCTTTTGCGGAGTTAGAAGAAATGATTACACGAAGATTCTTATGAGATGTTTAGAGGGTGCCTTTGGTGCAGACTGTAGAAAAACTACTTCACATGATTTCCCACCAAAATTCATGCTTTCCATAAAAACCAAAAGCCGGTTTTTTCCTGCGCCCTCTAACAAATTCTGTCGAGGCTAAACGGGCTGATTTTGCTTTTCACATTAGATCTAGCTCCATCAGCCAGCTCCTCGAAAACTTCACGCCCTCCATAAAAATCAAGAGAGGATTTTTCCTGCGGCCGCCCCAGTTTTTTCGGAGCTAACGGGCTGATTCCGCTTTTCATGTTTGTGAATTACCTCACTATTTAGAATTAGTTAATCTTGCGCGAAAATACTTGCAATTTAAGCTGGAATGAGAGATTATTAAACCATGTACGAAGCTTTACTAATCATTTGAGAAAAGGATGGGGATCCACACATGGTTTATCTACAAAAGCACGACAAAGCAGTTTTTGACGCAATTGAGTTAGAGTTAGGCAGACAGCGCAATAATATTGAGTTAATCGCATCGGAGAATTTCGTGACAGAACAAGTTATGGAAGCAATGGGATCTGTTTTGACGAACAAATACGCAGAAGGTTATCCTGGTAAACGTTACTACGGTGGTTGTGAGTATGTTGATATTGTAGAGAATTTAGCCCGTGATCGCGCGAAACAATTATTTGGTGCAGAATATGCAAATGTTCAACCTCACTCTGGTGCACAAGCAAATATGGCGGTATATCATGCTACATTGAAACCAGGGGATGTTGTCCTTGGAATGAATTTATCTCATGGTGGACATTTAACACACGGAAGCCCAGCGAATTTTAGTGGTGAATTATACAAATTCGTAGCCTATGGTGTGGATGAAGAAACAAAACAAATTGATTATGACAAAGTTCGTGAAATTGCACTAGAACATAAGCCAAAAATGATTGTTGCCGGAGCAAGTGCCTATCCACGTGCAATTGATTTCGCTAAATTCCGTGAAATCGCGGATGAAGTTGGCGCATACTTAATGGTGGACATGGCACATATTGCAGGTCTTGTTGCAACAGGGCACCACCAAAACCCAGTTCCATACGCAGATTTCGTAACAACAACAACGCATAAAACATTGCGCGGTCCACGTGGCGGTATGATTTTAGCAAAAGCAGAATGGGAAGCAAAACTTAACAAAGCGATTTTCCCAGGAATTCAAGGCGGTCCATTAATGCATGTTATCGCAGCGAAAGCAGTTGCATTTGGTGAAGCATTACAGCCTGAATTCACGACCTATAGCGAAAATATTATAAAAAATTCAAAACAACTGGCAAAAACATTACAAGAGAATGGTGTGACTGTCCTAACAGGTGGTTCGGATAACCATTTACTATTAATCGATTTAAAACCACTAGGTCTGACTGGAAAAGCAGCAGAAGCAGTGCTTGATGATGTCGGTCTTACTGTAAATAAAAATACAATTCCATTCGAAACAGAAAGCCCATTTGTGACGAGCGGAATCCGCGTTGGTGTTGCGGCTGTGACAACACGCGGTTTTGATGAAGCTGCTATTGCCAGAGTCGGGAAACTCATTGCGAAAGTGTTGCATAATTTAGAAGACGAAACAGTGCATGCTGAGGTGAGACAAGAAGTAGCAGAGATTACAGCAGAATATCCATTATACCCATCATTATAGGAAATATAAGGAGTCTTACTAGCAAAACTGTTAGTAAGGCTTTTTTTGTAGCATTTTTTGCGAAACGATTTAATACTTGCACAAGCGCGATTCTCTGATACAATAAGAGAAGGAAATTTACCTTAAAGGAGCGAATACAATGGCAAAAGTACACGTAATAGATCATCCATTAGTCCAACATAAATTGACAATTATCCGCGATAAAGATACTGGAACAAAGGCATTTCGTGAATTAGTAAACGAGGTCGCAACCTTAATGGCATATGAAATTACACGCGATGTAGAGTTAGAAGATACAGTTGTTGAAACACCACTACAAAAAACCCCCGCAAAAACAATCGCAGGTAAAAAGCTTGGTGTCGTTCCAATTTTACGCGCAGGTCTTGGAATGGCAGACGGAATCCTAACTCTCATCCCAGCTGCAAAAGTTGGACATGTCGGACTATACCGTGATCACGATACACTAGAACCAGTGGAGTATTTTGTAAAGTTGCCATCTGATGTAGAGGAGCGACTATTCATTGTAGTTGACCCAATGCTTGCAACAGGTGGATCAGCAATCATGGCTATTGATTGCTTGAAAAAACGTGGCGCTAAAAATATGAAATTTATGTGTTTAGTTGCTGCTCCAGAGGGAATTAAAGCATTACAAGAGGCACATCCTGATGTAGATATTTTCGTAGCTGGTTTAGATGAAAAACTAGATGGACATGGCTACATTATCCCAGGACTTGGCGACGCTGGTGACCGCTTGTTTGGCACAAAATAATAGAAACATGAAGCGGGGAAGCAAGGGTTTCCTCGTTTTTTCAGAAAGGGTTGGGAACTATGAGTAAAATTAAAGTTATGAGTGTTTTCGGAACACGACCTGAAGCAATAAAAATGGCTCCACTCGTTTTAGAATTCGAGAAACAAAAAGAATTTTTCGAGTCCCGCGTCGTTATTACAGCGCAACATCGCGAAATGTTAGATCAAGTGCTAGATATTTTCAACGTGCAGCCAGATGTTGACTTAAATATCATGCAGAAACAACAAACATTGACTGATATCACCACGCGTGCAATGCAAGGATTGAATGATGTTATCGCAGAAGAAAAACCTGATATCGTTCTTGTTCACGGTGATACAACAACAAGCTTTGCCGCGGCTTTAGCAGCTTTTTATAATCAAACGGCGATTGGTCATGTAGAGGCTGGCTTGCGCACATGGAATAAATATTCACCGTTCCCAGAGGAAGCAAATCGCCAACTGACAGGTGTGATGGCTGATCTGCACTTCTCGCCGACATCACAATCTAAACAGAACCTGCTAGAAGAAGGTAAAAATCCAGATACTATTTTTGTTACAGGTAATACAGCTATTGATGCGCTGAAAACAACAGTTCAAGAAGACTATCATCATCCTATTCTTGATGGGCTAGGAGAAAACCGACTAATCCTAATGACGGCACATCGTCGTGAGAATTTAGGTGCGCCAATGCAGGGGATTTTTGAAGCTGTTCGTGAAGTAGCAGAGTCCCGCGAAGATGTGGAAATTGTGTACCCAATGCATATGAACCCGGCCGTTCGCGAAAAAGCAACAGCGATTCTTGGCGGCCATCCACGTATTCATCTTATTGAGCCATTAGACGCCATCGACTTCCATAACTTTTTAAAGAAATCGTATCTTGTGTTCACTGATTCAGGCGGTGTACAAGAAGAAGCACCAGGAATGGGAGTGCCCGTTTTAGTTTTACGGGATACAACTGAGCGACCAGAAGGTGTAGAAGCTGGGACATTAAAACTTATCGGTACGGCGAAAGAGGATTTGAAAAAAGAAGCATTCGACTTACTAGATAACAAAGATGCCTATCTTAAAATGGCTAATGCGAACAATCCGTATGGTGATGGTGAAGCATCCGCGCGCATTTTAGAAGCCATCAAATTCCATTTCAAAAAAACAACCGAACGCCCATCAGATTATACAGTATAATAATGGTAAGACCATCTTTCGTTAAAAAATTGGACGCGGAGGATGGTCTTTTGTTAGATAATACGTGATTTCTTACATCTAAAAAACTATGAAAAAGCAAGAAATGCCAATGGAAGCGCCTCACTATTACAGATACATTACGAGATTAGTTTTTGCTAGTGGTTTACAGCAGATTGTGTTAAGATGAACAATATTATTACAAAAAAGCCTGAAATTTAGCTGTTCATGAAATGCGTAAAGGGATAATTGCTGCAAGTCAGCACTGTCTCAATCCCGCCGGCGTCTTACATTCATGAAGACGTGGACAGAATTGACCAAAGTGTGCCGGGTAATTATAACTTTATATTCAAGCTGTACGTGTCTAGCTATTTTCCCTGGAAAGAAAGCTTTCGCAACCACGTATCTTGCTGAAAGTCTTTTGCCAAATCGGGTAAGAGCTTTTTTTGTATAATTAAATGTGAAAGTGTAAACAAAATTTGAGCTTTCCATGAAATTTGGAGGTGTAATTTAGTAAAAATGGTTTTGAAATCCAATCCAAATAATACCTGTAACTAGTGAAATCAGAGCAATCTACAAGATTTTTCAAAAAAATGTTAAAAATCAATTCGCATTATTTCCTTGAAGCTATGTTATTGTGGTAAAATTATTATTAAGTAGGTACGGAATTTGTGAAAAGATATTGACTTTTTACTTTTGCCTATTGTATGCTAAAAACTGACGCACTGATAAGGCTTACAGCTGTGTTTAATTTTTTGTTAGCAAATGGGTCATGTGTAGAAAATCACAAACTCTAAGCTTACTTCTGTCTTAAAATCCGAGTCACATTTTATAGACGGGGAGCAAGAAATACCAATAACATTAAGAAAGGACATCTGCCGGAATGTTAGAATCACTAATAGGAATGTATCATCGTCATCAGAAATACATCATTGCTTTTGTCGGTATATGTGTAGCTGGATGGTTACTAACCCCACATGTACATATTTTTTTGGGGCTAAAACTGGGGATTATTGTAGGTTGGTTTAACTACTGGCTGTTGATGAGACGTACACAAGCCATGACGAAAGCGATTGCCGAGAAGCGAACCTTTTATGGCATGGGCACAACAGCGAGGATGGGAAGCGTTCTACTTGCAACAATCATTGCGACACAAGTACCGGATTTCTTTCACATTTATAGTATGGTGATAGGTTTGGGCATTGTTTATTCCGTGGTTTTCTTGGATTTTGTTATCTATTCCATCTACCGGAAGAAAAACGCTTAAAAAGAGAGAGGGGTGAACCAAATTGGAAGAGGAATTTCCAATATGGTACTTAGGGAAATTGGCATTTAACTTGTCTAATGTCCTGATGATCACAATCACATGTGTTATCGTACTATTTATTGCTATCTTTTGTACGAGAAAGCTACAAATGCGTCCCACAGGAAAACAGAACTTTATTGAATGGGTGATGGACTTTGTTAAAGGCATTATCAACAGCAATATGGACTGGAAAACTGGTGGGAGATTCCACGTATTAGGTATTACGCTGATATTCTTTATCTTCGTAGCTAATATGTTAGGATTGCCAATGCAAATAGCTGTCGGTGGTGAAGTATGGTGGCGTTCACCTACTGCCGATCCGATTGTAACACTAACCTTGGCCGTGCTCATTATCGGGTTGACTCATTATTATGGAATCAAACTTAGAGGAGTTAAGCATTACGTTGTAGGAACTTATTTCAGCCCAATGAAGTTTTTATTCCCATTGAAGCTTGTAGAAGAGTTCGCCAACACATTGACACTCGGTTTGCGTCTATACGGTAACATTTTTGCAGGGGAAGTATTGCTAAGCATCATCGCTTTACAATTAGCACATATCAACCCAGTAGTTGGCGTATTTGCGATTATTCCAGCAATTGTTTGGCAAGGATTCTCGATATTTATCGGGGCAATTCAAGCCTACCTATTCACCGTGTTGACAATGGTTTATATGTCGCACAAAGTAAGTGACGAACACTAAGCAACACTCGCCACATCTAAGTAAAGTCAGAGCTATGGGGCAAAACCCATAATCTTTTTATAAACAAAAATAATTTAGAAGATAATTCGAGGAGGATATTAATTATGTCATTAGGTGCAATCGCAGCAGCAATCGCCGTAGGTTTAGGAGCTCTAGGAGCAGGTATTGGTAACGGACTTATCGTATCAAAAACAGTTGAAGGTGTTGCTCGTCAACCAGAAGCACGTTCTATGCTACAAACAATCATGTTCATTGGTGTTGGTTTAGTTGAGGCCCTTCCAATCATCGCAGTTGTTATCGCGTTCATGGTAATGAATAAGTAATCAAAAACGTGGCGGGACCAACTCGCCATTCCTTTATGTGTCAAAAAACATGAAACGATAAAAAGTGAAATGGATGGAAAGGAGTGAATCGAACGTGCTAGGATTTAATATTGCACTAGGTTCAGCCACTTTTGCAGCTGGTGATGTTATTTTTACCGTCATATCATTCTGTATTTTGTTAGTCTTAATCCGAATCTTTGCTTGGAAACCTTTGATGAATGTCATGAAGGCCCGTGAAGAGCATATCGCATCGGAAATCGACTCTGCAGAAGAAAGTCGTGTACAAGCAGAAGCACTGTTAGTAGAACAAAAAGAAGTTCTTCAACAAGCTCGTCTAGAATCTCAAACAATGATTGAGAACGCAAAACAGCTTGGTGAGAAGGAACGTGAAGAAATCATTAAAGTTGCGCGTGCTGAAAGTGAACGCATTAAAGAAGAAGCCAAAAGTGACATTACTCGCGAAAAAGAAGATGCTATCAAAGCGCTTCGTGAACAAGTTGGCTCCTTGTCTGTGCTAATCGCATCCAAAGTTATTGAAAAGAACTTGGATGAAGAAGCACAAGCTACACTTGTACAAGAGTATATCGGAAAGCTAGGCGATGATAAATGAGCAAAGATTTTGAGGTTGCGAATCGTTATGCCGTAGCACTTTTTGAAGTTGCAAAAGAGAAGCAATTAATTGATCAGTTCGATACGGAACTCGCTGTTGTGAAAGAATCGATAGAACAAAATACCGATTTTACCACACTAATCGAAAATCCAACGCTGACAGACGATGCTAAGAAAAATATGATTGCTAGTGTTTTTACCGGTTTAACGCCAATATTGCAAGATTTTATTTTCCTTTTAATCGACCGAGGACGTGAGGATTACCTAGTAACTATCATTGATCGCTATTTACAAAAAGTAAAAGATGCTCGTGGCATTGCTGATGCGGAAGTTTATTCTGTTATCCCGCTTTCAAAGACAGAGGAAGCAGAACTATCCAAAGCATTTGCAGCAAAAATGGCTAAAAACGAGTTAAATATTCATAATCATATCGATCCGACTCTTCTAGGAGGCGTGCGGGTAGTTATTGGAAACCGTATCTATGACGGCAGTCTAAAATCTAAACTAAGAGACCTGGAGCGACAAATTAAATTGTAGGCTTTCAGTGTAACAAGGGGTGAATTTGATGAGCATAAAAGCTGAAGAGATTAGTTCTCTCATAAAGCAACAAATTGAAAATTATCAATCTGAGCTAAAAGTTAGCGATGTCGGAACAGTTACCTATATTGGTGATGGTATCGCGCGTGCTCACGGATTGGATAACGCGATGGCTGGGGAGCTTCTTGAGTTCTCAAACGGCGTTATGGGTATGGCTCAAAACTTAGAGACCAATGATGTTGGTATCATTATTTTGGGGCCTTATACTGAAATCCGTGAAGGCGATGAAGTTCGTCGTACAGGAAAAATTATGGAAGTCCCAGTTGGTGACGCCCTTATCGGTCGTGTTGTCAATGCATTAGGACAACCAGTCGATGGCTTAGGACCAATCGAAACAACGAATACACGTCCAATCGAAGCGATCGCACCAGGCGTTATGCAACGTCAATCGGTTAGTGAACCACTTCAAACAGGAATTAAAGCAATCGATGCCCTTGTTCCAATCGGTCGTGGTCAACGTGAGTTAATCATTGGTGACCGTCAAACTGGTAAAACAACCGTGGCAATCGATACTATCTTAAACCAAGCGGACCAAGATATGATTTGTATCTACGTTGCTATTGGTCAGAAAGAGTCAACAGTTCGTACCGCAGTAGAAACATTGCGTAAACACGGAGCGCTTGACTACACAATCGTTGTCACAGCATCTGCATCTCAACCAGCTCCATTATTATACTTAGCTCCATACGCTGGTGTTGCGATGGGTGAAGAATTCATGTATAACGGCAAGCACGTTTTGATTATTTATGATGATTTATCTAAACAAGCTGCTGCATATCGTGAACTTTCCTTGCTACTTCGTCGTCCTCCAGGTCGTGAAGCCTATCCAGGAGATGTTTTCTACTTACACTCCCGCTTATTAGAACGTGCTGCAAAATTGAATGACTCATTAGGTGGCGGCTCAATCACTGCCTTACCATTCGTAGAAACACAAGCCGGAGATATCTCTGCTTATATTCCTACGAACGTTATCTCGATAACAGACGGTCAGATTTTCTTGCAATCAGATTTATTCTTCTCTGGTGTACGTCCCGCAATAAATGCCGGGTTATCCGTATCCCGTGTTGGTGGATCAGCACAAATTAAAGCTATGAAAAAAGTTGCTGGGACGCTTCGTCTAGATTTAGCGTCTTACCGTGAGCTAGAATCATTCTCGCAATTTGGGTCAGATCTTGACGCAGCAACACGTGCTAAATTAGAACGTGGTAAACGCACAGTAGAAGTTCTAAAACAAGATTTACACAAACCGCTAAAAGTTGAAAAACAAATCCTAATCCTGTACACATTGGTTCACTCTTTCCTAGATGATGTTCCTGTAACAGATGTGCTACGTTTTGAAAGTGAAATGAATACGTGGTTCGATCATAACCGTCCAGAACTATTGGAAACAATTCGTACAACGAAATCATTACCAGACGAAGCAGAATTAGACAGTGCGATTAAAGAATTCAAAAATACATTTGTTCCTTCAGAATCCTAATCAGTTTTTGCTGAACAAACGAAACAAAGGTGGTGAAAATCTTTGGCATCTTTAATAGATATTAAACAGCGAATCACGTCTACAAAGAAAACCAGCCAGATTACAAAGGCGATGCAAATGGTTTCTGCATCCAAACTTGGTCGTGCAGAAGAAAAAGCAAGAGCCTATGCCCCGTATGTAGAGAAAATTCGAGATGTTGTAACCCATGTTGCTTCTGGAAACAGCGCAGACCACCCAATGCTAGTATCACGAGCAGTCCACAGAACAGGCTATATCGTAGTTACTTCGCATAAAGGTTTGGCAGGTGCTTATAACAGCAACGCTATCAAAGAAGTCTACAAACAAATTCAACAAAAGCATACCTCAAGCGATGAATATGCAATTATCGCTCTTGGGAGAGCTGGCGCAGACTTTTTTAAAGCCCGCGATATGAATGTTGTTTTAGAAGTACAAAGCATTTCGGATCATCCAATTTTTGCCGAGGTTAAAGATGTTGCGCGTAATACCGTTCAAATGTTTGAAGATGGCGTTTTTGATGAAGTGTTCATCGTCTACAATCATCACGTGAACTCGATTTCTCAAGCCATTAGGAACGATAAATTGTTGCCACTCACGGAGTTTCATGAAAATGAGACAGAGCATGATTTAACAACATATGAATTTGAACCTTCTGAAGGCGAAATTTTAGAAGTATTATTGCCGCAATATGTCGAGAGTCTGATTTTCGGTGCCATTTTGGATGCCAAAGCCGCAGAGCATGCTGCCCGTATGACAGCTATGAGAAGCGCGACTGACAATGCAACTGATATTATCGATGATTTATCATTACAATATAATCGTGCTCGCCAAGCTGCGATTACGCAAGAAATAACTGAAATTATCGGTGGTGTGGCGGCTCTCGAATAATTATTTGAGGGTTCGTTTATCCACCCTAAAAGCTCCCAACGAGGGAAAAGCAAGTGAGGAGGAAAATCGCATGACTGAAGGACGAATAATCCAAGTTATGGGTCCCGTTGTAGATGTAAAGTTTGATAATCATTTACCAGAAATCTACAGCGCGCTTAAAGTTGAACATAAAGCACTATCCGAAGAGGAAAAAAGTGTGAAACTTACGCTTGAAGTAGCTATCCATTTAGGCGACAATGTTGTTCGTACCATTGCGATGGCTTCAACAGATGGCGTTCAAAGAGGTATGACGGTTATTGATACCGAAAGCCCAATCACAGTTCCAGTTGGAAATATTACTCTTGGACGGGTGTTCAACGTACTTGGAGAAACAATTGATTTAGATGAGCCGATCGCAAGTGACGTTCAACGCAATAAAATTCATCGCTCAGCTCCTACATTCGATGAGCTATCTACTACGACAGAAATTTTGGAAACAGGAATTAAAGTAGTAGATTTACTAGCACCTTACGTTAAAGGTGGTAAAATCGGATTGTTCGGTGGTGCTGGTGTAGGTAAAACAGTACTTATTCAAGAGCTCATTCACAATATTGCCCAAGAGCATGGTGGTATTTCGGTGTTTGCCGGCGTAGGTGAACGTACTCGTGAAGGTAATGATCTTTATTTTGAAATGAAAGACTCGGGCGTTATTGAAAAAACAGCAATGGTATTCGGTCAAATGAACGAGCCACCAGGCGCACGTATGCGTGTTGCCTTAACTGGTTTGACAATTGCAGAATATTTCCGTGATGTAGAACATCAAGATGTGTTGCTATTCATCGATAACATTTTCCGATTCACACAAGCCGGTTCCGAGGTTTCTGCATTGCTTGGTCGTATGCCATCAGCCGTAGGGTACCAGCCAACACTGGCTACTGAAATGGGACAATTGCAAGAACGTATCACATCCACAAATGTTGGATCTGTTACATCTATTCAAGCAATCTATGTACCAGCCGATGACTATACTGACCCAGCACCAGCAACAACATTCGCCCATTTAGATGCAACAACCAACTTGGAGCGTAAATTAACAGAACAAGGCATTTACCCTGCGGTAGATCCATTGGCGTCAACGTCACGTGCCCTTGCTCCAGATATCGTTGGAGAAGATCATTACGAAGTCGCAACGCAGGTACAGCAACTATTGCAACGCTATAAAGAATTACAAGATATCATCGCAATCTTAGGTATGGACGAATTGTCTGATGAAGATAAACAAGCAGTTGGACGTGCTCGTCGCGTGCAATTCTTCTTAAGTCAAAACTTCCACGTTGCCGAACAATTTACTGGTCAAAAAGGTTCTTACGTGCCAGTGAAAGAAACGGTAAAAGGTTTCCAAGATATTCTTGCAGGTAAATATGATCACCTTCCTGAAGATGCGTTCCGATCATTAGGTCGCATTGAAGAAGTCATCGAAAAAGCCAAGGGAATGGGCGTTGAAGTCTAATAAAAGCAGGAGGAGATACACATGGGCATTTTAAATGTAAGTATTGTTACTCCAGATGGTCCTGTTTTTAGCGGTGAAGCAAGTATGGTCATCGCAAGAACAAAAGCCGGCGAATTAGGCATTTTACCTGGTCATGTTCCTTTAGTAGCCCCTTTAAAAATTGACGTGGTGCGTTTAAAGCATGATGGCAAAGAAGAATGGGTTGCTGTAAATGGCGGCTTTATGGAAGTAAACGGTGAAGAAGTAAACATATTAGCAGACACTGCCGAACGAGAAGAAGAGATTGATATTGTTCGTGCCGAGGCTGCTAGACAGCGTGCCGAGGATGAACTAAGAGATGCGAAGAGCAGACAAGTTGACGAACTAAAAGCAGAGATAGCTCTTCAAAAAGCAGTAAATCGAATTCACGCATACAACAAAAAGTAAGATAATGAGTTTGGAGTAATTCATGTAAAAGTGGATAATAACTCCAAGCTCATTAATACTTTATTAAATAAAAAGCATATAAAAATTGTTATTACCTGATAATACTGGTAGAATAGTAGAGGCTGATAAAATTTTTGGAGGTAGCAAATGTATACAGTTATTGGACAGCAGGCAATTATCGTTATGGTTTCGCACTTACTTTTTATTGTGATTGCTTTTTGGGCACTCCAAGCGCTCCATTTTGAAAAGTTAATACGTCGGGATCACGTAATACAAGCCAGGGTGTTGTATCTAATAATCGCTGTAGCATTAGGTGTTACAATTAGCAATTTCTTTTTAGATTATTTTATTTCAGCAAGACAAATAGGTAATATGTTTGGAAGTTAATTAAAAAATTTATACATGTTCGAAATTGATATAACTCTCTTAAAATTAGTGTTGAAAAGTGGTAGGCATTAATGGTAAAATGTTCAGAGTATGAAAAAATAAGAATGCATTTCAAGATTAATTTTAAGTGATGTATATCAAATATGAATAGAGTAATTAATACGCGGAGGGGTTCGTTTTGGAAAAAATTATTGTCCGTGGTGGGAACAAGTTACAGGGAACAGTAAAAGTTGAAGGTGCAAAAAATGCTGTGTTACCTGTTATCGCCGCTACCTTATTAGCTAGCAAAGGAACAAGCACGTTAAGAAATGTACCACAATTATCGGATGTTTATACTATCAATGAAGTTTTGAAATACCTAAAAGCAGATGTATCTTTTGAAGGCGATGTTGTTACGGTAAATGCCACAGGAGATATTTTGTCGGATACACCATTCGAATACGTTCGCAAAATGCGTGCTTCTATCGTTGTTATGGGGCCATTATTAGCTCGAACAGGTTCGGCGAGAGTAGCACTTCCGGGCGGTTGTGCCATTGGTTCACGTCCGGTTGATTTGCATTTAAAAGGCTTTGAAGCAATGGGCGCTAATGTAAGAATTGAAAATGGCTATATTGAAGCGACTGCAAAAAAATTAGTAGGTGCCAAAATATATCTTGATTTCCCTAGTGTTGGGGCGACTCAGAATATCATGATGGCCGCGACATTAGCAGAAGGTACGACTGTTATCGAGAACGTAGCAAGAGAACCTGAAATTGTAGATTTAGCAAACTTCTTGAACCAAATGGGGGCGCGTGTTATTGGTGCAGGAACAGAAGTTATTCGTATTGAAGGCGTGGAGGAGCTAACCGCCACAGACCATTCTATTATTCCTGACCGAATCGAAGCGGGTACTTTCATGATTGCAGCCGCTATTACAGAAGGAAATGTATTTATCGAAGACATGGTGCCAGAACATATTAGCTCACTGATTGCTAAATTAGAAGAAATGGGCGTTCAAATTATTGAAGAGAACAATGGGGTACGGGTTATCGGTCCTAAAAATTTGAAGGCTGTGGATGTAAAAACATTGCCACACCCAGGTTTCCCCACAGATATGCAGTCACAAATGATGGTTATCCAAATGCTAAGCACTGGTACTAGTGTTATGACAGAGACTGTTTTCGAAAATAGATTTATGCATGTTGAAGAAATGCGTCGGATGAATGCTGACATGAAAATTGAAGGACATTCTGTGATTATTTCTGGTCCAGCTAAGCTTCAAGGTGCCGAGGTTGCAGCAACAGATTTACGTGCAGCTGCAGCTCTAGTTCTGGCAGGATTGGTTGCCGATGGATATACACAAGTAACGGAATTAAAGTATCTTGATAGAGGCTACCATAATTTCCATATTAAACTTAAAGCACTAGGCGCAGATATTGAGCGTACGCCAAATACTGAGAAAGCTAATTTGAATGTAGCAACCAAATAAATAAAAATGCTAGGTCATGCAATTGGCCTAGTTTTTTTATGTGTAAAAAACTTTCTCACTTTCCTTTTGGTGAAAAGATATATATGTTAAAAGAAGTATGCTATAATGCAAAAGAGGTAGTATGAAGCAATACATAGAAACAACACAGAAAGGGGTCATTATTAATCATGGCAAAAGATGTGGGAATAGATTTAGGTACTGCAAATGTTCTGATTCACGTAAAAGGAAAAGGTATTGTATTAAATGAACCATCTGTTGTAGCAATTAATAACACTACAAATGAAGTTCTGGCAGTGGGTACAGAGGCGAGGAACATGGTAGGAAGAACACCGGGAAATATTACAGCCATTAAACCAATGAAAGATGGTGTAATTGCAGATTTCGATATTGTTCAAGAAATGTTACGTTTTTTCATACAAAAACTAGATTTAAAAGGTTTCTTTTCTAAGCCCAGAATTTTAATTTGTTGCCCAACCAATATCACTTCGGTAGAGCAAAAAGCGATAAGGCAAGCCGCTGAGCAAAGTGGTGGTAAACAAGTGTTTATGGAAGAGGAGCCTAAAGTAGCTGCGATAGGTGCGGGTATGGATATTTTCCAACCGAGTGGAAACATGGTTATAGATATTGGTGGCGGCACTACAGATATAGCTGTTTTATCCATGGGCGATATTGTAACGAGCAAATCAGTAAAACTCGCGGGAAATCAGCTGGATGGTGATATTCTACAGTATATTAAACGGCAGTATAATCTTCTGATAGGTGAAAGAACGTCAGAAGAGTTAAAAATTAATGTAGCAACTGCATCTAGTGGAGCGAGACACGAATCAATGGACATTAGAGGCCGTGACTTAGTTTCTGGATTACCTAAAACCATAACAGTAACTAGCGAAGAAATTGAATTAGCTTTAAGAGAGTCTGTTCATGTTATTGTGCAAGCTGCAAAACAAGTATTAGAGCAGACACCACCAGAGCTTTCAGCAGATATTATTGATCGTGGAGTCATCCTGACTGGTGGAGGGGCGTTGTTACATGGTTTAGATGAGCTCTTAGCTGAAGAATTAAAAGTTCCTGTCTTGCTGGCTGAAAATCCGTTAGATGCTGTTGCAATCGGTACGGGGATACTATTGGAAAATACAGCACGGATTAAGAAAAATAGAATTTAAAACTGTTTGAGGTGGTAGATTGTCTCTCAGAATTGAGCGTGTAGACCAATCAAATTGGTATCATATCATTAACCTTAAGGTGCATCCAAGCCAAGAAAACTTTATTGAGTCAAATGCCTGCTCTATCGTAGAGTCTCATTACACGGCTGGTTGGTACCCTATAGGACTCTATTCAAATGACGTTCTAGTGGGTTTTGCAATGTATGGTTGTCATGAACAAGATGCGATTTGGCTAGATCGTTTTATGATTGATAAGAGTTATCAAGGACAAGGGTTAGGCCATCAATTTCTAGTGTATTTGCTAGAGTGTATAAAGATCCAATTTAAAATCAAAAAAATACTGTTAAGCTTTACAAAAGAAAATAAATATGCCAGAAGCTTTTATGAAAGGCACGGCTTTTCTAATACAAATGAGGTAGATCCAAAAGGTGAATTAATATTCATGTATCATTGTTCGGAGGTATGAAATGTTAGATATTAGTGAAATCAAAAAAATATTACCACACCGTTACCCATTTTTGTTGGTAGATAGGGTAATTGAATTAGAGGAAAAGAAAGTAGTGGCCATCAAAAATGTCACTGCAAATGAAGAATTTTTTAATGGGCATTTCCCTCAATACCCAGTTATGCCAGGGGTTCTAATTGTAGAAGCATTGGCCCAAACAAGCGGTATTGCCATGATGCAGGTAGCAGGTAATCAAGGAAAAATTGGTCTCTTTGCAGGCATTGATGGCTGTAGATTTAAACGCCAAGTTGTTCCTGGTGACCAGTTACGTCTAGAGGCCGAAATTCTTCGTTTACGTGGCTCAATTGCTAAGGCGCATGTCAGAGCAACTGTTGAGGACGAGTTAGTCTGTGAAGCCGAAATAATGTTTGCATTAACCGATATAAAATAGTTAAGAACCTGTCGCAATATAATATTGCGGTCAGACTGTAGAAAAACTACTTCATAGTGATGTCCGACCAAATTTCAGCGTGGCAACAAATGCTTAGTTTCTAGGCAAAAATAAGTACAAGTGCGGAGCGTACTAGAATACGTTGACTGAAAACAGGGAGGGAGTCTTATCCTCGACCATGTGAGAAGTTATGCGAAACGCAGTGTAGAAGAGCACTGGAACGGATTTTTTAACGACGAAAATGAGTGTTTGTCGACACGCTGGCCGCAATATAATATTGCGGTTTTTTCTATAGTTGAGATTTCTAGGTTGATATTAGAATAGCAGGTTTTTGATATAAAAAAAAGCACTACAAAAGATGTAGAAACTTTGAATATTGATTTTTGAGCAAGGTTCGAGATGAAAATTTCTATTTTGTTCTAAGGTGAAAGATGGTTTTGAGCTTCTTAAAATAATTAAATCTTTTTTTTGACTATTTTACATATAGTGTATAAGGGAGTATGCTTGTGTCACTAAATATAGAAAAGAGGAATAGAATATGATTAATCAGGTAACGTTGGTGGGTAGGCTTACGGAGAATCCAGAAATGCGCTTTACATCAGAGGAAAAGGGAGTTGTTAACATCACCGTAGCCTTGAATCGATTTGGGAGGAGCGGTAGATCGGATAGTGAGGCAGATTTTATTCCATGTGTAGTTTGGGGAAAACAAGCAGAAAATACCGTTGAATATTGCCGAAAAGGTACTTTAGTAGGTATAAAAGGTGAATTACAAACAAGAAATTACGTGAATAGAGAGGACAAGAAAGTATACGTAACAGAGGTACTGGTGGATAAAATAAGATTTTTAAGTAAAAATAAGGAGGGAAAGAAAGATGATTTAGAAATGACTGTGGAAGCGAGTAATTGAATACACATTAATAATTGTAATGTCTTGTTATATTAATGGTATAGCATCTCAAAAACTGGCAAAAGAAATACTTGTTTTATGAGAAAACAAGAGATTTAGAGTTACTTTTGAAATGTATATATTGTCCAATAATATGTATTGACATAAATTAATTAAATTAGTTAACGATAATGGTTTAAATTGGAAGTAGTGTAAAACACTTTGAAATGAAGGTGTAGCGAATAAAGTTATCTATTACTAATCTAAATGCTTAATAGATACAAAATTCAGATAAGATAGTTTATTAACTAATGTTACACATAACGAGGTGGTTTGGAGTAGTGTGTTACGTAGCCTTAATGATTTAGTAACCCAATGATGTTCGCTCGTATGATACGATTATTCTCGAAGTTATCGAGGAGGTAATTATTACATGAAGAAAACAGTAGCTACAATTGCGGCAGGCGTCGTCCTAGCTGGGATTGGATCCACTCAAGTTAGTGCAGCAGAATATACGGTTCAACCAGGAGACTCACTATGGAAAATTTCGAATGAGAATAACATCTCCATAGGTCAATTGAAGAAAATTAATGATTTAAGCTCAAACATTATTTTCCCAAATCAAAAACTAGAAGTGACAGTTAACCAAACTCCTAAAACAACTACAGGTACATACAAAATTGTACCCGGTGATACGCTAAGCAAGATTGCTCTAGATAATAATGTCACAGTTGCTCAGTTAAAATCTTGGAATTCTTTATCGTCAGATTTAATTATTGCGGGTGAGACTTTGAATATCGGTAGTACTCAGTCTAAAGAAACAACTTCTGATTCTGTTGCACCAAAGCAAGAAACTAAATCCGATGCATCAGCAGTTCAAGAGAAAGCACCACAAAAACAACAGAAGGCAACAACTAGTACTCCAAGTAAGCAAACACAAAGCTCAAATAAGAGTTCGTCTAGAAGTGTAGCGAAGGAAGTAACTGTTACTGCTACAGCATATAGTAAGGCTGAACCAGGTATGGGGCATATTACAGCTTCTGGAATTGATTTAAATGATAATCCAAGAGTTATAGCTGTTGACCCATCCGTCATCCCTCTAGGTTCTAAAGTTTACGTAGAAGGATACGGAGAAGCGATTGCTGCTGATACAGGTGGAGCTATTAAAGGTCATAAAATTGATGTTCATTTAGACAGCGTACAAGCATGTTATAATTGGGGCGTTAAAACTGTAAAAGTTCAGATTCTAAACTAAATAGAAATTTTATGAATTCGCGGTTGATATTTATCAATCGCGAATTTTTGCGCTTTCCTAGTAGGTACATAAATGAAGTGGTGGGAGAATATATAATTTAGCATAGGAAGAATCGAATATTTATGATAAACTTAGAGATATGAGAAATATAGGAGTGAACATATGAAACGGACTGTTGAGATTTTAGGTATTCCATTTTACAATGTTTCTCAGAATGCTTTTGTGGATGAATTGATTGATGCTGCTGTAAATAAAGAGCGGAGATTTATTGTGACGGCTAATCCTGAAATAGTAATGCATGCGCAACAAGATCTGGAATTTAACCGAGCGATTCAGCAGGCAGATTATATTGTTGCAGATGGTATTGGAGTGGTTAAGGCTGCAAAGAGTATTGGGAAGCCGCTTAAAGGAAGAGTAACTGGCTATGATACAATGCTAGGACTTCTCGAAAAGGCGAATGAAATGAATATGAGCGTATATTTTGTTGGGGCTAAGCCAAATATTATAGATAAGTTAATTGAACATGTGAAATTTAAATATAAGGGTATCGAGGTTGTCGGTGCTCGTGATGGTTATTTTACCGCTTCTGATTCGGAGGCGATTGCTGAGGATATTTTAGTAAAGCAGGCGGATTTTGTGTTTTTGGCATTAGGTTTTCCTCGGCAAGAACGATGGATATCAACTCACTTAGATAAATTTGATAAAGGTATATTTATGGGAGTTGGTGGTAGTTTCGATGTTCTTTCGGGGTGTACGAAGCGAGCTCCTGATTTTTGGGTGAGGTTTAACTTGGAGTGGTTATACCGAATATTATCACAACCTAGCCGATGGAAACGCGCATTAGCGATTCCACGTTTTATGTTAGCGATGAAAAAACAAAGAAGGCACGGGTGATTTTCATATGATTATTAGAAGCGCTACCCTATACTATCTTGTTATGCCTCTTAAGGAGACGTTTAAGACTAGTTATGGAGTTATGAAGGATAAACACCTATGCATTATAAAACTCGTCTCAAACGATGGTATAGAGGGATATGGTGAGTTGGATGCCTTCGCAACTCCTTGGTATACAGAGGAAACTACTGCAACAGCGGTTTTAATAATCAAAGAGCATTTACTACCACTGCTCCAAAATTTTGAGCTTCAAGAACCAAATAAGGTAAATCAAATTTTTCAATCGATTCGTGGAAATGAGATGGCAAAGGCCGCTATAGAAACAGCTGTTTGGGATATTTTTGCAAAAATGTCTGACCAGCCTTTAGCTACGTACTTAGGTGGTAAAATAAGTGATGTTTCAGTTGGTGTTAGTGTAGGCATCAAGGAGAATCCTGATGAGCTGTTGCAAACGGTTAGTAGTTATGTGAATGAGGGCTACTCAAGAGTTAAGTTGAAAGTTAAACCGGGCTTTGATGTAGACTTTGTAAAGCGAATTCGAGATGAATTTCCGGATCTTCTGTTGATGGTAGATGCTAATTCCGCCTATAGGAGAGAGGATATTGCAGTTCTCAAACAAATGGACAAATATGAGCTGGCAATGCTAGAACAGCCTTTTGGTGTGAACGATTTAGTGGATCATGCTTGGTTACAAAAACAACTCCAAACACCAATTTGTTTAGACGAAAATATTCGTTCATTAGCCGATGTCATCCAAGCTTCTAAGCTGAATAGTGCCAGAGCGATTAATGTTAAAATAGCTCGCGTTGGTGGACTCACAGAAGCGATTAAGATTGCTATGTTCTGCAATGAAAATGATATGGTCGCTTGGTGTGGGGGAATGTTTGAAGCAGGGATTGGTCGAGCACACAATATTGCTTTAGCATCGAGAGTAGAGTTTAGTTTTCCAGGAGATATATCAGCTTCTAATCGTTACTTCGAGAAAGATATTATCACAGAAGAATTCGAGAGTAGCAATGGTAAAATAACGACTCCGAAGCGTGCAGGGATTGGAGTGGATATAGACGAAAAAAGTCTAGAATCCTATTGTAAACGACGGGAATACATCGTTTTAAACTAAAGGATGGAGCTGAAATTAATTTGCAGATATGGATTATGATTATTTGTTTTCTAATAGGAATTTTGATTATCCCGTTAGTTCGCAAATTTGCCTTTTATATAAATGCTGTTGATGAGCCTCGTGAACGGCATATTCATACTAAAATCACACCAACACTAGGCGGATTAGCCATTTTTTTCGCGTTTACTGTAGGTATGTTATTGTTAGCTGTTGACAAAAGTGGCTTTTTACCAGTCTATATAGGTGCGATGATTATTGTGATAACTGGATTTATTGATGATATCATTGAATTGTCACCTCGTTGGAAGCTTGTCGGCCAAATTAGCGCAGCGCTTTGTGTGGTATTGTGGGGGCAGATAACGATTGAATTTATCAATATACCTTTTATGGGGCCGCTTTATTTTGGGGCTTGGGCAATTCCAATTACACTTATTTGGATTGTTGCTATTGTGAATGCGTTAAACCTTATTGATGGCTTGGATGGCCTTGCTGGAGGGGTTTCGATTATTGCGCTATTGACTATTGCTGGTATGGCCTTGCTACTTCAAGACATATTTGTAGCACCAGTAGCGTTCATGCTAATTGCTTGTATCTTAGCGTTTCTTGTATATAATTTCCCGCCAGCAACGATTTTTATGGGGGATACAGGATCATTATTTTTAGGGTACATGATTGCTGTTCTGTCATTGATGGGTTTTAAAAATGTAACTTTTATATCTATACTGGTTCCTCTAATTATTCTAGGCGTTCCACTTTCCGATACTTTTTTTGCAATCGTAAGGAGATTAAAAGCACGAACACCGATTTCAATGGCAGATAGGTCACATATTCATCATCGTCTTATGGCATTAGGCTTTTCCCAAAGGCAGACCGTATTGCTCATTTATTGTATGGCGATTTTGTTCTCTATCACTGGATTTGTATTTTCATTTTCTACTACCTGGGGAGCGGTTATTTTATTAGTACTGCTAGTCTTGTGTATAGAGGTTATTGTAGAGTTTATTGGTTTAATTGGAGAGAACCATCGTCCGATTTTGAATATACTATCAAAAATAAGAAGGAAACGACCATAATAAAGGCGCTAAACACTAGATAAATCCTAGTATTTAGCGCCTTTATGTTTAGTTTTCCTCGTTATATGGCATTGCACTTGGAAAAGGTTTGTTGACACCTTGAAGTTGTCCGGCGAACTCATTAGCCACACTTTGTACAGAATTCTCATCTAGCTGGTAGTAGTATACGCCGTCTTGCGGTGCGTCTGCCCCTTTAAGTGCGAGAGACTGCATATCGATATCGTTTGTCATTCCATATTTAGCAATGGAAAGCATTTGTGAAAAAGTCATGTTTGTTTTCATATTATCTCCAACCGCTTTAATCACGTCGGAGTACTTATTGATAGAGCCTATGGAGGTAGCTTTGTCAATAATGGCTTTCATGACAAGTTGCTGTCTTTTGCCACGTTCGATATCATTATCAATATGGCGTGTTCTTGAGAGTGCTAATGCTTGTTCTCCATCCAATTTTTGCTTTCCTTTTTTCAAGGTAATCTTTCCTGCTTGGTCTTTCGAGTTTTGTTCTGTAAAGTCGACAGGTACGTCTACATCGACTCCGTCAAGAGCATCAACTATTTCTAGGAAAGCGTCAAAATTAAAACGAACATAATAATCAACTGGAACTTGAAATAAATCTTCCACTGTTTTCATAGTTAACTCTGGTCCACCGTAAGCATGTGCAGCATTTATTTTTGTGTATCTATCTGTCTTACCGTCTTTACTTTCTATGTGGACATAAGAATCACGAGGTATGCTTGTCATATCAAGTTTGTTATCTTTAACATTTAACGTTGCTAGTATCAGTGCATCGCTACGTGGGCTACCCCCATTGTTCGCTTGTCGTTTCGTACTGTCATCTACACCGATGATCAGGAATGAAAAACTATCTTTGATGGGGTCGACATCCTTATTTCGTAGTGATGAGGCTTCTCCACTTCTCACATTATCATAGGAACTATCTACGGCAAGCTTTGCTGAACTGAACAAATATGTAGCATATCCAGCACACGCAAGTACGATTAGCATCAATGGAATCAAGACTGAAAAAAGTACCAACCGGCGCCGTTTATACTTTGCGCTTCTTGGAGCTGGGCTTTTGTTTATAGGCATGAATTATTTCTCCTTATAATTAAATTTCTAGCTAAATCCCGAAGTAAAGTATTTGCATATGCAATAGATGCAATTGTACCATGATAAGAAATCTGGTTTGTTACAGTAAATTTACGTTTGCTTTAAAGTTATAGTAAAGAACATTGCAAAAATAAATGCACTTTTTTCTATTATACCTAAGAGGGACGTAAATGAACATTAAAATCATCAAAAATAAGGCAAAATAAGTCGTATGTAATGGCGATTTAGTTAAATTATTCCACGGCTGTATACTTTTATATTTTTTAGCGTCTTGGTATTCATATCGAACTCGGTTGCCGTCTCATCAAAATCAAATCTTAATTTTTCTAATAATCTTATAGAAGCAATGTTCTCCGGATCGACTTTTGCTTTCAACGCTTGAATGTTAGTCGTAGTTTGGATTATGTGTACAAATGTTTGAAGAATTTCGGTCATTATACCTAACCCCCAATGGCTTTTCTTCAACTCATATCCTATTTCAGCAGTCATATTTTCTATGCACAGCTCATTAATTCCGCAAGAACCTATTAATTCACTGTTTTCTTTATAAAAAATAACATACCTATTTGCTGTTTCTTCTTGAAGTATAGCTGAGATAATTTCACGAGCTTGGTTGATTGTGGTGAATGTTTCAATATTCATAAAGCGTGTCACATCATCATCAGACCATATTTTTAGCATTTGAGGAGCATCATCACAAGTCATCATTTGGTTTTTTGTGTGTGCTGTTTCAAATTCGGTTGGTAGTAGTCTTAGTTCATCTACTAGCATCTAAATGACATCCTTTTCACGATATTCTTGTCCATTTTTTTGTAGCTGAACTTGTCCATTTGTCAAGTTTATGGCCCATTCTTGGAACAAAACTACGTCAGCACTGTCAACGTACACGTCAAGAACAACTTTATCAGTGAATGTAGTGTTTGAGATTTGATACCCTTCTTTTTCTAGCGCATTTCCAAACTTTGCATGCGATGAATAATCAAGAGTGCATGAAATAATCATGGCGAGTGAGCGTTCAACAATCCCCAGTGTATTACAAGTTTCACTCACAGCAGTACCATATGCACGAACCAGGCCGCCAGATCCGAGCTTAACACCACCGAAATATCTTGTAACAACAACAGCTACGTTTTTTAGTCGTTTCTTTTTTAAAACTTCCAGCATAGGAACACCGGCTGTACCACTAGGTTCCCCATCATCGTTTGCTTTCTGATATTGATCACGTTCACCGATGAGGTAGGCGGAACAATTATGACTAGCGTTCCAATGTAATTTCTTTACATTTGTTACAAATTTTTGAGCTGTTTGTTCATCAGTTGCACGAATGATAGAACAAATAAATCTAGATTTCTCAATAATTATTTCGTGTTGCCCAGCTTCTCTGATTGTTAAATAGTTTTCTAGCATATAGGCCTCCAATAGTTAATTTAGTCACCTTCTTTCACAAGTTTAACGGAAAAATGAATGTATGTATAGTTAGAAAATGAGTTTGTAGCACATTTGAAAGGTGAAGTGGGAGCAAATTCATGGTATAATGAATTCCATTGTTACTTTTGATAGATAAATCTTTTATCGCCTAGGCATTTTTATGGAACGCTTAGCCCTACAAAACAAAGCAAATAACAATGGCTTCTAGAAAAGCATGAAATGATACAGAGAGAGCTATAGTAATATAGTCGATAGATTGTTTTAAGTAGTCTTTTGAGCTACTAAAGGGATAAAAAATGGGAACGAATATAAAAATAACAATTTTAAAGGAGGATTTCTCATTATGACTGTAAAAATCATGATTGTAGATGATCATCAATTATTTCGTGAAGGTATAAAACGCATTTTAGAATTAGAAGATTCATTTGAAGTAGTTGCTGAAGCGGAAAATGGAAAAAACATTGTTGCTAAGGTGCGCGAATATCGACCGGATATCGTACTTATGGATATAAATATGCCTACAGTAAACGGCTTGGACGCTACAGAAATGTTGGTTAGACAATTTCCTAGCATTAAAGTAGTGGTTTTAACTATTCATGATACAGATGAGTTTGTTACAGAAGCTTTGCGTGCTGGGGCAGTGGGGTATTTATTGAAAGAGATGGATGCTAAGGATCTCGTAGATGCTATTAAAACAGTAGAAGATGGTGGAGCCTATATACATCCTAAAGCAGCGATTAAATTAGTGCGCGAATATCGTCATTTAGCTAGCACTAATAACGCTCAAGGTGCTTACGGTTATCAACAGCCAGAGGTCAAGATGCCTTTACATATTCTCACGCACAGAGAATGTGAAGTTCTTCAACTATTGACGGATGGCAAGAGTAATCGTGGTATTGGCGAAACCCTTTTCATCAGTGAAAAGACTGTTAAAAATCACGTAAGTAGTATTCTGCAAAAAATGAAAGTAAATGATCGTACGCAGGCCGTTGTTACTGCAATCAAAAATGGTTGGGTATTCATTAGATAAAATCGTTAAATTAGAGGTGACTTTATGGGGGAAAAAATCGCTATCGTGACGGACAGTACTGCTTATTTACCCCAAGCAGTAATCGATAAGTTTGATATTCATAGTGTGGCTCTTTCGGTCACAGTTGATGGACAGTCCTACGTGGAGAACAGGGACATTGATGAAAATAATTTCTATAGTATTGCAAATGCATCAAAAACATTTCCAACGACTTCTCAGCCAGCGCCAGGCGATTTCATGATTTTGTATGAGAAATTGCGTGATAAGGGATTCGATACTATTATTAGTATCCATCTGAGCAGTGGTATTAGTGGCACATATCAAAATGCTGTTTCAGCTGGGAATATAGTTGAAGGCGTTCAAGTAGTAGCTTATGATTCAGAAATTGCTTGCATGGCTATGGGAATGTTAGTAGAAAAGGCTGCCGAATTAGTAGCCTCAGGAGAGAAATTAGAGGCCGTTTTGAAACAGTTAGATGCTATGCGAGATGCTATGGGTGCTTATTTTATTGTAGACGATTTGAACCACCTTGCAAGAGGCGGCAGGCTCTCTAATGCACAGGCCATTATTGGCAGTGTTCTTCAAATTAAACCCATTCTTCATTTTGAGGAGAAAAAGATTGTCTTATTCGAGAAAATCAGGACACAGAAAAAAGCTTTTCGCAGGATTGATGGGCTTTTAGCAGAGGCTGTGGAAAATGGTCAGGCGCAACAAGCTTATATTGTCCATGGCAATTGTTACGAAAAGGCAGAAACATGGAAAGCGGAGTTGCAGGCAGCTCATCCTCATATAGATTTTAAAATTAGTTATTTCGGTCCAGTTATTGCGACACACCTTGGAGAAGGCTCGCTTGCTCTGGTATGGACAATTAAATAGAAATTGGGATATAACCTTAATTAATCGACGATGAGTGTTCAAAGTAAGGCCGCATATATAGTACTCGACACCGGCCTACTTAGTTAGTGCCCTGCCCTATTCAAACTCCTTCTTCAGCCTCCTAATTAGGAGGTTTCAGACTGTAGAAAAACTACTTCACATGATTTTCCGCAAAACCTCAGCGTGTCGACAAATGCTTAGTTTCTAGGCAAAAGCGAGTACCAGCGCGGAGCGTACTGGAGTACGTGAGCACTGGAACGGAGTTTTTAACAACGAAAATGAGCGTTTGTCGACACGCTGTAGCCTCCTAATTAGGAGGTTTTTTTGTAGTATACTCTAAATCTAAATAAAAATAAAAAGCATAAAAAAGTTCAAAAGAGCTACAAAAAGGATGGATTTAAGGTGAAAAGACGAATATTAGCTTATTATATGCGTTAATAACAACAGAATAAAGCATGAAAATCGAAATGTAGTAACTGGCAACTTTTTTTATTTCGTGTATAAATAGATGTACGAGGTGAATATATTGCAGAAAAAAATAGAAGGACGATTGTTCATAGAAGAAGAACTAACAGACACTGATAATATGCAGTTTGTTGAGGCTATACGAGTTACTGAAAATAAGAAATTATGTTTTAGATGTGGTAATAATAGAGAGGAACTGTTTTTTAGATCTCCATGTAGTCGCTGTAATACAGAGGAATGTTTATATTGTAGAAATTGTATTCTAATGGGGAAAATAACGGAGTGCAGCAAACTATTTTTTTCACCTAGTACGACAAGTACTAGGAATCAGAGAAGTACGTATTTAGCTTGGAAAGGCGAATTATCACTAGGTCAAAGAGCAGCATCTGATAAGGTCCATCAGGCTGTTAAAGACAAGGAAGATTTACTTTTATGGGCAGTCGCTGGTTCAGGTAAGACAGAGATGATGTTTAAGGGCATGAATGAGGTTCTAATAAACGGTGGGCGTCTGTGTGTTGCTTCTCCAAGAGTTGATGTTTGTTTAGAGTTATTCCCTCGCCTGCAACAAGTGTTTCCTGATGTGGGCATGGTTTGTTTATATGGGGACTCAGCAGGTGTATACAATGGAGAGCGTTTTGTAGTTGCAACAACACACCAACTAGTGAGGTTCTATGAGGCGTTTGATGTTGTTTTTATAGATGAAGTAGATGCGTTTCCATATGCCAAAGATCCATTTTTAGAATATGCGGTTCAAAAAGCGCAATTGAGTACAGGTTGCTCTATTTTCATCACAGCGACACCGGACAGGAAGTGGCAAAAAGAATGCGATAGAGGAATGCGGAATTTTGTGAAAGTTCCAGCTAGGTATCATCGCAAACAACTACCTGTTCCGAAGAAGGTATGGATAGGTGATTGGAAAAAAGGCTTGCAAAAGGGGAATGTTTCGAAAATAACAACTCGGTGGATAAAACAAAAATTAAGCGAAGGGTGTCCAGTATTGTTATTTTTCCCGGAAATTAAAGTAATGCTACAAGTGGCTATAATACTTGAAAAAATGGGTTTTGGACCACTACTAACCGTTCATTCTGCTGATTCGGAGAGGAAGGAGAAGGTACAACAAATGCGTGACGGAACTATACGGTTGCTATGTAGTACCACTATTCTTGAACGTGGAGTTACATTTACCAATGTACAGGTTGGCGTTTTTGGAAGTGAGGGAAGGATTTTTACAGAATCTGCGCTTGTACAAATATCTGGTCGAGCTGGAAGGAAAATTGAATATCCAAGAGGGGATGTACTATTTTTTCATAATGGTGTTTCTAAAAATATGGCATTAGCTATTTCGCAAATAAAAATGATGAATAAGCTTGGGAAGCGTCAGGGGTTACTAGATGAGGAGTAGATGCTTAGTGTGTGGCAGAGAGATATTAACCAATATTTCTTGGAGCAGTCTATTAATCACAGAAAGAAAACGGGCTATTTGTTCTACCTGTGAATCCAGATTGGACAGAATTTATGGAGTCACTTGCCAAGGCTGTGGTAGGTCGATGGATAGCTTTGAACAACTAGTGATTTGTGCAGATTGCCAAAAGTGGGATATGGAAGTGAATAATTTACAAAAAAATATTGCTTGTTACACGTACAATGAATTCGCAAAAGAGCTGATGACTCTTTACAAATACAGAGGTGATTATGCTATTGCCGGAGCTTTTTCAGAACAGTTACAGAAACAATGGGGATTGATAAAGAAGGACGTCACAATACCGCTTCCTATCAGTTCAGAGCGAAGAAAAGAGCGTGGATTTAATCAAACAGAGGGGTTGTTGCGCCTAGCCGGTATCCCATTTGAAATAACGTTAACAAGAAAACATACAGAGAAACAATCTAAAAAAAATCGAAAGGAACGAATAGGGCAAGAGCAATTCTTTTTTGTAGAAAATAAAGGGCAAATCGACTCCAAAGAAATATTGCTAGTGGATGATATTTATACAACGGGAACAACCATGCATTTAGCAGCAGATGCACTCATGGAAGCGGGTGCCAAAAGCGTATCTTCCCTTACTATTTTTCGTTAAAGCGAAATTTTCAATCATTTTAGGTTTGTATTTGAAGATTTGTGGAATGAATAGAGTAACAGCGTCATACTTACAGACTATGTAAACGCTAGGATAATAGTAATTTTGCTCCGTGTAAATGTTTGCAAAATGCTACATTATAACGTAGACTGTATCTAAGGAGTCATTCACTTCTTGTAAAGTATGATTTGTTTTATTTCAAAGGAGGAATTGCTATGCTAAAGTATAACATTCGTGGCGAAAACATTGAAGTAACAGAGCCGATTAGAGAGTATGTTGAAAAGAAAATCGACAAATTAGAGCGCTATTTCAGCGAGGCTCCAGATGCTAATGTTCATGTGAATCTTAAAGTTTATTCTGATAAAAACGCAAAGGTTGAAGTGACCATTCCTCTCAAAAATTTAGTATTACGTGCTGAAGAAACGAGCGGGGATTTATATGCAAGTATTGATTTAATTGTAGATAAATTAGAAAGACAAATCCGTAAACACAAAACAAAAGTGAATCGCAAATTCCGAGATAAAGGTGCCGAGCATGATTATTTCGCTTTTGCAGAAGTAAACGGTAGTGCTGCACCAGATGAATTTGAGAATGATAGTGAATTAGACATTGTTCGCACAAAGGAATTCTCATTGAAACCAATGGATAGTGAGGAAGCCGTACTTCAAATGAATTTATTAGGCCATAGTTTCTTTGTTTACACAGATGCAGAGTCCGATGGAACAAACATCGTGTATCGTCGTAAAGATGGCAAATACGGTTTGATTGAAACGAATTAACTTAGACTCGTCCTCTAAAAGCCGGGATCCAAAATAAGGGGATCTCGGCTTTTGTTGTCAATTTCAAATTAGAAATAAAAAAGTGAATGATTAGAATTGAATGAAAGATATTATTTTTTTATTTAGATAAAGCGCATAGCTTAGGCTTTTATAAAGAATCAAAGGAAATGCGTCGAAATGTTCACAGGAAAACAGGTTGTAAAAGGCAGGCGAAAGATGGTAGAATTGACTAGTGTGCCTGTGATAAGGCAGTTGCGTCAGAAAATGGGAAGAGCGCGACGATTTCAAACTTCAGGGAAAGTATAGAAACAGTAGAGGAGAATAAGATCATGGCAGGTTTATTGAAAAAGATATTTGAATCTGGTAAAAAAGATATTAAGTATCTAGAAAAGAAAGCAGATCAGATTGAGGCATTGGCAGAAGCAACAGCTAAGCTCTCTGATGATGAGATACGTGCGAAAACAGAAGAATTTAAAGAACGTTTTCAGAATGGGGAAACATTGGATTCCCTTTTGGTAGAGGCGTTTGCTGTTGCGCGTGAAGGAGCAAAGCGTGCGTTAGGTATGTTCCCGTTCCGTGTTCAATTAATGGGTGGTATTGTGCTACATGAAGGTAATATCGCAGAAATGAGAACAGGTGAAGGTAAAACTTTAACAGCGACACTGCCGGTTTATTTAAATGCACTTTCTGGAAATGGTGTTCACGTTGTTACAGTCAATGAGTATTTATCGCAACGTGATGCAGAAGAGATGGGAGTTTTATATAATTTCCTCGGTCTTTCTGTTGGGCTAAATTTGAATGTCCTTTCCAGTGAAGAAAAGCGTGAAGCTTATGCTGCTGATATTACGTACAGCACAAACAATGAACTTGGATTTGACTATTTACGTGATAATATGGTTGTTTATAAAGAGCAAATGGTACAGCGCCCGCTTTCTTATGCGGTAATTGATGAGGTCGATTCTATATTGGTCGATGAGGCAAGAACACCGCTTATTATTTCTGGTCAAGCAGAGAAATCGACTATTCTGTATGTTCGCGCTAATTCGTTTGTGGAAACATTGACAGTTGAGAAAGACTATACAGTTGATATTAAGACTAAATCGGTATATATGACTGAAGAGGGTATGACAAAAGGAGAGAAGTACTTCGATGTCGAGAACTTATTTGATATCGAAAGTTCAACGCTATTGCACCATATTGCGCAAGCTTTGAAAGCAAATTATACGATGCATCTAGATGTGGACTATGTTGTACAGGACGATGAAGTCTTAATTGTTGACCAATTTACTGGTCGTATTATGAAAGGGCGTCGTTTCAGTGAAGGGTTGCACCAAGCACTTGAAGCAAAAGAAGGCGTTACTATTCAAAATGAATCGCAAACAATGGCGACGATAACATTCCAGAACTATTTCCGTATGTATAAGAAATTGTCTGGTATGACTGGTACAGCGAAAACGGAAGAAGAAGAATTCCGTGATATTTACAATATGCGCGTTATCGAAATACCAACGAATAAACCAATTATTCGTGATGACCGTGCCGATTTAATCTACACATCAATTGATGCAAAATTTAATGCTGTGGTAGAAGATATTGCAGAACGTTATGCAAATGGACAGCCAGTATTGGTTGGTACCGTTGCAATTGAAACTTCTGAGGTGATTTCTAACAAATTAAAACGTAAAGGCGTACCACATAGTGTTCTAAATGCGAAACAACATGAAAAAGAAGCAGATATTATCCAATTTGCTGGTGAAAAAGGCTCTGTCACTATCGCGACAAATATGGCGGGTCGTGGTACCGATATTAAACTTGGTGAAGGTGCAATTGAAGCAGGCGGATTAGCTGTTATTGGTACAGAGCGTCATGAATCTAGACGTATCGATAATCAGTTGCGTGGTCGTGCTGGTCGTCAAGGAGATCCAGGTGTGACGCAATTCTATCTTTCTATGGAAGATGAACTTATGAAACGTTTCGGTTCTGATAATATGAAGGCGATGATGGAACGTTTTGGAATGGACGACGAAGCTATTCAGAGTAAAATGGTTAGCCGTGCTGTTGAGTCCGCTCAAAAACGTGTTGAAGGAAACAACTTTGATTCTCGTAAACAAGTACTTCAATATGATGATGTTTTGCGCCAACAACGTGAAGTTATTTATAAACAGCGTTATGCGGTTATTACAGCTGAGAATAACCTGCGTTCTGTCATCGAGCCAATGATTCAAAACGTTGTGAACTATGTTGTGCAATCAAATGCTCCGAGACAAGAAGATCGCGATGAATGGAATTTACAAGGGATTATTGATTTTGCAGAGGCGAACTTGCTTCCAGAAGACGTAATCAGTGTGGACGACATCAAAAATATGGAAACGAATGATATTCAAGATTTTATTTTGGAAAAAGTGAATGAAGCCTACAATGAAAAGGAAACATTGCTTCCAGAAGAAGAATTTAATGAGTTCCAAAAAGTAGTATTACTACGTGTAGTAGACACGAAATGGGTAGATCATATCGATGCGATGGATCATTTACGTGATGGTATCCATTTACGTGCTTACGGTCAAATTGATCCTTTACGCGAATACCAATCAGAAGGCTTTGAAATGTTTGAAGCGATGATTAGCTCGATTGATGAAGAGGTTGCTCGTTACATCATGAAAGCAGAAATTCGTCAAAACCTTGAGCGAGAACAAGTGGCTAAAGGTGATGCTATTGATCCGAATGAAGGTAAGCCGGTTGCTAAGAAACAGCCAGTTCATAAAGATCAACACATCGGTCGTAACGATCCATGTCCATGTGGAAGCGGCGAAAAGTATAAAAATTGTCACGGTAAAGAAAAATAAGAAAACCAAAGACCAGAATTTTTCTGGTTTCAGAATGTTGAAAAACACTTTTCGTAAACTATTCGCCGAACCTCAGCGTGTCGACAAATGCTTAGATCCTAGGCAAAGTTGAGCACTGGCACGGAGCATACTTGGGTATGTGAGCAACGGCGCGCAGACTTTAACGACGAAGATGAACGTTTGTCGACACGCTGAAACCAGAATTTTTCTGGTTTTTTTGTATGCCGTCAAGATACTAATCGCAGTTTTCAGCCAAGTATGCTATATTATTAAAGATGCATTATTTGCATGAAAAATGAAAAAGAGGTGTTCAGAATGGAATTAGCTGAAATTCGCAATGAACTAGAGAAAACAGCCCAACAAATCAAAGACTTTAGGGGGTCTCTTTGACTTAGACAGCATAGAAGTTCGAATTGCTGAGTTAGAGGATCAAATGCTGGATCCAGAATTTTGGAATGACCAGCAAGCGGCACAGAAGGTCATCAATGAAGCGAATGGTTACAAAGATACGTATAACGCGTTTCATGAGTTAGAAAAAGAGCAAGAAAATCTAGAACTCAGTTTAGAGCTTTTGCGTGAAGAAGCAGATGAAGAATTGCAAAGCGAATTAGAAACAGAATTAACGAATTTTATGGCGAAGTTAACAGATTTCGAACTGAAATTAATGTTAAGTGAGCCTTACGATAAAAATAACGCAATTTTGGAATTGCATCCAGGTGCGGGTGGAACAGAGTCACAAGATTGGGGTTCTATGCTCTTACGGATGTATCAGAGGTGGGCTGATAAGAAGGATTTCAAAGTCGAAACGCTTGATTATCAAGCAGGAGACGAAGCCGGGATTAAGAGCGTGACATTGCTCATTAAAGGACATAATGCATATGGCTATTTAAAAGCAGAAAAAGGTGTTCATCGCCTCGTTCGTATTTCTCCATTTGATTCTTCAGGACGTCGCCATACATCCTTCGTATCGTGTGATGTGATGCCAGAAATGGACGAGGATATCGAAATTGAAGTTCGTCCAGAAGATTTGAAAATTGATACGTATCGTGCGACCGGAGCAGGCGGTCAGCATATTAATACGACCGATTCAGCTGTCCGTATGACACACATTCCGACAGGGATTGTTGTCACATGCCAATCTGAACGCTCCCAATTAAAAAACCGCGATCAGGCAATGAAAATGTTAAAAGCAAAACTATACCAAAAAGAACAAGAAGAAAAAGAAAAAGAGCTTGCCGAACTTCGTGGAGAACAAAAAGAGATTGGCTGGGGAAGTCAAATACGCTCCTATGTATTCCACCCATATTCGATGGTAAAAGATCACCGTACAAATGTTGAAACCGGAAATACCCAAGCAGTGATGGATGGCGATATTGATGAATTTATCAATGGATATCTGCGTTCACGGATTGATTAAGGTGGCAAAATGAACGAAATAAAGCCAGTCAAACGACGCAAACTGTCACCTAAATTAGCAAAAGTGATGGAGTACGTCTATGTTATTTTAGGTGCTTTCATTATCGCGCTAGCTTTTAATGTACTATTGTTACCCAACCATGTTGCTTCTGGTGGTGTGAGTGGAATTAGTACGATTATTAACTATTTAACCGGATGGACACCAGCATATATTCAATGGTCATTTAATATTCCGTTATTTTTTGCTGGGGTATTTTTCCTAGGTTATCAGTTTGGGATTAAGACATTTGTTGGTACAATGATTATGCCATTGTTTGTTTATTTAACTTCAGATTGGACAGTTTGGACGCATGAACCTCTTGTTGCAGCTCTTTTTGGAGGTGTTCTTGTTGGTATAGGCCTCGGAGTCGTTTTTCGAGGGAAAGCATCCACAGGAGGTACAGATGTTATAGCACAAATTTTGCACAAGTTTACGAATTTGTCGTTAGGTATTTGTGTTGCTTTAATTGATGGGTTTGTCGTTATTGCGGCTATGTTTGTCTTTGATATCGAATCGGGATTATATGCTTTAATTGGTCTGTTTGCGACAAGTAAGACGATTGACCTCGTTCAAGTAGGGCTTAATCAGTCGAAAACGGTACTCATTATATCGGAAAAGCAAGATGAAATACGTCAAGCGATCCTATTCCAAATTGATCGAGGTATTACACGTTTATCAGCAAAAGGTGGGTATACAGAGGATGACAGGCAGATTTTATTGTGTGTCATTGCCCAGTCAGAATTTTCCCGTCTTAAAGGGGTCATAAAAGAAATTGATTCGAACGCATTTGTCGTTGTGATGAGTGCAAGTGAGGTTATGGGGGAAGGCTTTAATATTTAGTAATACAGTGTAGAAGCAGCATTGACTTAGTTACGTTGATGTTGCTTTTTTTATAATACAGTTTGGACTATACCCTATTTTTGTATAACAGTTGTGTAACAAGATAGTAACTAAGTGTTTTTGAGAGGTTCTTTACATATTAAAAGCGGTCTATTCCAATTGATTTCGCTGTAACTATTTTTAATATCCCTGTAATATTAATTCACTGGAAAACGCGGTACAATAGGAGAGTAGCAAAAACAGTGCAGGAAGCGTGGCACGTTTTTTTATGGTCTTTTTACAAAGCTAGAAGTTATGAGATTTTCGTCGATTTAAATAGATGTAAATAAGTATGTTGCGAATAAAATAAAACTTGTCATTGGTTGAAATATAACTGTAATGTAATTAACCCGAACCTGAAAAATTGAGATGTTATAATGGTATTATGCGTTGTGACTTTACACACTTCAATAGAAATGGTGTATCTTCACTGCATAATCTGGGCTTACCTTACATGTTATATTATTCGAACTTGATTTAAGAAAGGCATAGTTAGGTGATAATATGATTGTTATGGAAGATGTGTATAAGAAGTATCCCAATGGCATTACAGCCGCGAACGGATTGAATATTCGGATCGATCAGGGAGAATTCGTTTATGTCGTAGGTCCAAGTGGTGCAGGTAAATCTACTTTTATTAAGATGATTTACAGAGAAGAGCGGGCGACCAAGGGAACGATTAATGTTGATAAGTTCGACTTACTCAGTATGAAAAATCGTGAAGTACCATTTTTAAGAAGGCACGTTGGCGTTGTCTTTCAGGATTTCAAATTGCTTCCAAGCAAAACAGTTTATGAAAACATTGCTTATGCGATGGAAGTGGTAGAAGAAGATCCCAAAGTCATCAAGAACCGTGTTATGGAAGTGTTAGACCTAGTTAATCTGAAACACAAAGTCAGAATGCTACCAGATGAGTTATCTGGCGGGGAGCAACAACGTATTTCGATTGCTCGCTCGATAGCCAATATGCCAAAGGTTTTAATTGCAGATGAACCAACCGGAAACCTCGATCCTGATACTTCATGGGAAATCATGAATATCCTTGAAGAAATAAGTAATCGCGGAACGACAATCGTTATGGCGACACACAATAAAGAGATTGTTAATACTCTGAAACATCGTGTTATTGCTATTGAAAACGGTAGAATCGTTCGTGATGAACAGCAAGGAGATTATGGCTATGAAATTTAGAACAGTAGGTAGACACTTTAAAGAAAGTTTTAAGAGTCTTTATCGAAATGGTTGGATGACGTTTGCTGCAGCTAGTGCGGTAACAGTAACTTTGATTTTGGTAAGTGTGTTCTTCGCAATTATGATGAACATGAACAAGTTAGCAGATGATGTAGAAAATGACGTTGAGATTAACGTGCATATTCAATTGACTGCTACAAAAGATCAACAGGATGAGCTAAAGGGCAACATTGAGCAACTGAGTGGCGTAGATAGCGTCACATTTTCTTCAAAAGATGAGCAAATGGAGAAGTTAGTCTCTACATATGGTAAAGATTTCGAGTTATTCGAACAGGATAATCCACTTTACGATGTGTTCATTGTTCAAGCGAAGGAGCCGAGCGAAACGGCGAAAGTTGCAACCGAGATTCAGAAAATGAAATATGTCGCAAAAGTGAACTATGGAGAAAAAACAGTAGATAAATTGTTTAATGTCTTGAAATGGGGACGATATGCTGGTATCATATTAAGTGCTGGCCTTTTGTTAACAGCCATGTTCTTGATTTCCAATACGATTAAGATTGCGATTTACTCGCGTCGAACCGAGATTGAGATTATGAAATTGGTAGGAGCGACAAACTGGTTTATCCGGTGGCCGTTCGTGTTAGAAGGTGCTTGGCTAGGTCTGTTAGGATCTATTGTTCCAGTAGCATTAACGTTTGTAGGTTATATTAACACTTACAATTTCGTCAATCCGAAACTTGGTGAAGGCACAAATCTTTCTCTGTTGACGCCAACTCCATTTATGTATGAGATAGCAGGATTAATCATTGCTATCGGAGTGTTGATTGGCATATGGGGAAGTGCAATTTCCATCCGTAGATTCTTGAAAGTATAACAACTAAATGCGTATCAGAGAAATGAACGCATTCTAAAAAATAATAAAAAATTTAATGAAAGAAAAGCCTAGGGAGCTTTTTAGGAGGTAAAATCTTTTGAAAAAAAATACTTTAATCGCTGCGTCAATGGCAGCTGTAATCAGTTTATCACCAGTTTTTACAACGAATGCATTTGCGGATGTTAACACAGATATTCAACAAAAGGACGCAAAGCTAAACGACCTTAAATCTAAGAAAGCTGATTTACAAGCTGATTTGTCATCGTTAGTGACTAAACTAGAATCAGCGCAAGCGAAATCGAAAGAACTACAAGCAAGCTTTAACAAGTCAGCAGAACAATTAAAGAAATTAAATGCTGATATCGCAGCTATTAATGCACGTATTAAAGAGCGTGAAGCAGTTCTCAAAGAGCGCGCACGTTCTATGCAAGTAAACTCAAACTCGAATGTTTACCTTGATGTTGTTTTAGGAGCTAGTAATTTCAGTGATTTAGTAGATCGCGTATCTGCAGTAAACACAATTGTTGATTCTGATAAAGCAATTCTTGACGAACAGCAAAAAGATGAAGATGCTTTGAAATCAAAATCTGCTTCTGTGAAAAAAGAGCAAGAGAAACAACAAAAAGCAATTGCAAGTTATGAAGAGCAACAAAATAAAATCGAAGCCCAAAAAGCTGAGAAAGAAGCTGTTGTAGCTCAATTAGCAGCACAACAAGCAACAACAGAACAAGAGAAATCTACTTTAGTTGCACAACGTGATAGAGAAGCAGCGGCAGCAGCAGCTCGTGCAGCGGCAGCGAAAGAAGCTACAACTGTTCAACCGATTGCAGCTACAGAAACTAAAACAGAGTCATCATCAAATACATCTGAATCTTCATCATCAGTAGCATCTTCTTCAAATTCAAATGATGATAGCTCTAAATCAGAGAGTAATACGTCAGCGAAAAAATCATCATCAAATACTTCTAGTTCTACAAACAATAGCATTGCCACACCAACAGGTTCTGGATATGATGCAATGATTTCAACTGCGTATGCACAATTAGGTAAACCATATTCTCTAGGAGCAACTGGACCAGGTTCATTTGACTGCTCTGGGTTCACTTCTTATTCATTCCGTGCAGCAGGAATATCTCTTCCAAGAACTTCCGGTGCACAATATGCAGCATCTACAAAAATTAGCTCAAGCCAAGCAAAACCTGGTGACTTAGTATTCTTCAGCTATGGTAGCGGAATTGCTCACGTTGGTATTTATATTGGTGGAGGCAAAATGATTAACGCTCAAAACGATGGCGTTAAAATTGATAGCCTTTCAAGTGGCTTCTGGGCACAATCTCTTGTAGGTTTCGGCCGTGTAGCTAACTTCTAATTTTGAATGATATTAAAAATTTTTGAAAATAGAAAAGTACCTTTGTATAGTTATTTACGAGGGTGCTTTTTTTCTAACTTGAGATATGGTAAAAATAGTAATATATGAATTTGATTTAGGAGGAAATAATGTATGACATATAAGAAATTACTTGCGAATGGCCTTGCAATTACTGTAGCAGCTGGACTTTTTACTTTCGTTCCAACTAATGCAAAGGCTGCTGATTTAAATGAACTACAAAAACAACAACAAGCGATTCAGCAACAACGTTCTAATATAGATAGCCATATTGATGAGAAGGATCATGATGTATCTGTTCTAGAAAGAAAACAACAAACAACTGCGGCAGAGCTAGAAAGCCTAGTCAAAAGTATAACGGAAACCAATAAGAAGCTACAAAAACAGCAACAAGAAGTATCGGTGACTAATGCAGAAGTTAGTAAATTAAAGAATGAAATCACCGTGTTGCAAAAAAGTATTGAAGACCGCCTTAATTTATTGAAGGATCGCGCACGTGCTATCCAAATAAACGGAAATGGTCAAGAATATATGAATGTTCTTTTAGATTCGGATAGTTTTAGTGATTTTATTGATCGAGCGACATTAGTATCTACGCTTGTCAACGCGGATAAAGATATTATGACGGATCAGCGAAAAGATGAAGATGCTTTGAACTCGAAGCAAAAGCAAACGGAAACAAAACTAGCGAACTTAAAGAAATTATCTAATGAAATCGCGCTTTCTAAAAATAACCTAGAGAGTCAAAAAAGCCAAAAAGATGAGCTAATCTTGGCTATTGCAGCGGAAAAAGATTTAACGCAGCAACAAAAGAATGATTTATTAGCACAACAAGGCCAGTTAGCAGCGAATGAACAAACAATAGCTGGAAACATTCAAGCGGAAAAAAATCGTCAAGCACAATTACAATTAGAAGCGGCCCGCAAAGCAAGTGCAGAACGCGCTGCAAGAGAAGTTGCTGCCAAAGAAGCTGCGGCAAAAGCAAGATCTAAAGCGGTGACGCGGACAGAAACAGCTGCAGCAGCACCACAAGAAGAGCCGACAACAGTTTCTATTCCGTCTATTAGTGCGGGTTCTCAAACTGGTATGTTCATTAAGCCAGCTGCTGGAATTCTTACATCTGGATTTAGTGATAGAACGAATCCTGTCACAGGCCAACACGAGTCGCATAAAGGACAAGATATTGCGGCTGGCGGGAGCGTACCAATTTATGCGGCAGCAGGCGGAACGGTTGTTTTCTCTGGTTTTGGTGCTCCAGGTAGCGGTTATGGTGGCTATGGATATGTTGTTGAAATTGATCACGGCAATGGCTATCAAACACTGTACGGTCATATGAGAGCAGGTAGCTTACAGGTTGTTGCCGGGCAAAGTGTTTCTCAAGGGCAAGGTATTGGAATGATGGGCTCAACTGGGCAATCAACAGGCCAACATCTCCACTTTGAAATACACAAAAATGGTGTTCCTGTAGATCCATCTCCTTATATTTAAAATCAAGCTCGATTAGCCAGTAACGGTTAGTCGAGCTTTTTGTTGATATTGAGGCAATACTTCACTCCTGATTTATGATATGATTAAAAGGTACATTATTATTGGGAGGTTCATTATGGGGATTATTGCGGGATTACTGATTGTTTTACTAGTAATCAATCTGTTTTTTGCCGCTGTGATGGTGTTTCTAGAACGAAGAGACACCTCGGCAACATGGGCTTGGCTACTTGTACTTACTTTCATACCTGTTTTGGGGTTTGTTATATACTTAATATTTGGCCGGAAGCTCTCACATCGCAAAATTTTTGACTGGAAGGGACAGGAGAAAATTGGGCTGCGGGAGTCAACCGATAATCAGATTAATATGATTAGGCAGCAAGAGTTTCCATTTAGCGATCGGAATGTGGCGAAACATCGGGATTTAATTTATTTACTTCTAGTGAATGACGGCGCGATTTTGACGCAGGATAATGAAGTGACTATTTTTACGGATGGTCATGAGAAGTTTGATGCATTGATACGAGATATTGCAAAGGCGAAGAATCACATTCATTTGATTTATTATATTATTCATTCGGATATGCTGGGACACCGTTTACAGGAGGCGCTAATTAAAAAGGCGAACGAGGGACTAGATGTGCGTGTGCTTTATGACGCGATGGGCTGCCGAACAACGAAGAAAGCTTTTTGGAATAAATTGAAGCAAAGTGGCGTGAAAGTGTGGCCGTTCTTTCCTTCGAAGCTACCATTGATAAATTTCCGATTGAACTATCGAAACCATCGTAAGTTGGCGATTATCGATGGGGAAATTGGATACATTGGTGGATTTAATGTCGGGGATGAATATCTTGGACTTGATGATAGTTTTGGATATTGGCGCGATACACATCTCCGGGTTCGTGGAAAAGCTGTTTTTGCTATGCAGACGCGTTATATTATGGACTGGAATTCGGCTTCGTCGACTAGTCAAAAATTAGATTATCAAACGCGTTATTTTCCTAGTTTTCATGGAAAAGGGCAGACGAGTATGCAGATTGTTTCAAGCGGACCAGATTCGGAATGGCAACAGATTAAGAACGGTTATATTAAGATGATAAACTCAGCGAAGAAATCGATTTATCTGCAATCACCTTATATAATTCCAGATGCGAGCTTGCTGGAAGCGTTGAAAATTGCGTCGCTCTCTGGTGTGGACGTGCGTTTGATGATTCCTAATAAGCCAGATCACGCGTTTGTTTATCGTGCAACGACGAGTTATTGTGGGGAATTGATTGAAAGTGGTGCGAAAGTTTATATTTATGACAATGGATTTATTCATGCAAAAACAATGGTCGTGGATGGGGAAATCGCCTCTGTAGGAACCGCAAATATGGATTTTCGGAGTTTTAGATTGAATTTTGAAGTGAATGCGTTTATGTATGAGAAGAAGATTGCACAGAAATTGGAGGACATTTTCTTGCAGGATATTTTGAAATCTTACCAGCTGACGGAGGAAATTTATGCTGAGCGCTCATTTTGGATTAAAGTAAAAGAGGCGGTGTCGCGGTTACTCTCCCCGATACTATAAGAGGTGAATGGGATGGAAACAATCATAGTAGAAATTGTAAAAGGAATTGGCAGTATACTGGTACAACCTGCGTTATACGTCTCGATATTAATCACGATTCTTGCAGGGTTTAGTCGTACCAAGTGGGAGCGAAAATCGTTTCGCGTTCGGATACATTCACCCTGGCAAGAGCTAAAAGGCTTCTTTGGGTTGGGGATTGTTTTTGGGCTGGCTATATCGATTGTGGTGGGCTTTGTAGGATTTTCTTTGACAATTGGTTGGATTGCGATTTTTAATGTTGTACTAATTGTCTTGTTGTTGATTGGATTGTTCAGAATGGCTTCGACGGCGTATACAATTGGTATTACGAGCTTGGTTTTTTATGCAGTGTATTATTTTGATTGGTCACTAGCGCCGTTTGAGAATCGGATGCTACCAATTAGGGATTTATATATTGATAATTTCATGATTGCGCTTGTGTTTGTATTGGCGCTATTGCTTGCAGTGGAAGCTTTTTTGATTCAGTTTTCGGGAGCGTCTCAAGCTTCCCCAATGCTTCGAAAAAGTGGGCGTGGGAAATTGATTGGAGCATTTCGTTTACGTCGATTATGGCTATTACCGTTACTTTGCTTTGTTCCAGGACAAGGTTTTGCAGCACTCTTTGATTGGTGGCCGATTTTTCAAATTGGGAACCAGACGTTTTCAGTTATGATATTACCGATTGTTATAGGCTTTCAGCAACAAATTCAGTCACAATTACCAGCCGAAGCGACCCATAAAATTGCAATTCGGGTAACAAGTTTATCAATCTTAATCGCACTTCTAGGTGTTGTAAGTATTGTGATTCCAGTTGTTAGTTTGCTTGCATTTGTAGTAGCAATAGGCGGTCGTCTATGGGTTTCCTACCGTCATCGTAACGAAGAGCAAAGTGCAGCATTCAAGTTTACGCCACAAAAAGACGGCATTATGGTTTTGGGGGCAAGGGAGCATACACCAGCAAGTCGGATGGAAATTTTAGCAGGGGAAGTTATTATGGAAGTAAACGGGAAGGCTGTCTTAAATCGTGAAGACTTATACGAAGCTTTAAACGAAAACCGAGCTTACTGCAAACTAAAAGTCCGCGACAACAAAGGTGAGCCACGAATTGTCCAAACCGCGCTCTACGAAGAAGATTCATTCGAACTTGGACTATTCATGGTAGAATAAAGTAACTTGCTTGAGAGTATCAGAGTGGAACTTTTACGATAGAGATGGGTAGTTTGCTAACCCTGAATTTTAAGATTGTGTTAAGAGTGATCGTATTCTAACCGATAAAGCTGAAATCGTGCTATATTTTAGTAGGAAAGTACGTAACAAAGCTGTGGCAGGATTGTAAAGGCCGCGTGTTATGAATGGGGAGGAAAGAGCATTGACCAAGATTTTAGTAGTAGATGATGAGTCTTCTATTGTAACTTTACTGCAATTTAACATTGAAAAGGCTGGCTTTGATGTAGTGACGGCGGAAGATGGCAGAACCGGATATGAACTTGCTTTGTCAGAAAAACCGGATTTGATTGTACTCGATTTGATGTTACCGGAAATGGACGGGATTGAGGTTTGTAAACAGTTACGTCAAGATAAGGTGGAGACGCCGATTTTGATGTTAACGGCAAAAGATGACGAATTGGATAAAATTATTGGTCTGGAGCTTGGTGCGGATGATTATTTGACGAAACCGTTTAGCCCGCGTGAAGTAGTGGCGCGAATTAAGGCCATTTTGCGAAGGAGTGCAGGGAAAGCGGCAGATGTGGAACCAGAGGATGCCCAGAAAGAGAGGGCGTTACAGATTGGTGAGCTGAAAATTTTGACGGAGAGTTACGAGGTGTATTTGCGGGACGAATTGCTGGATTTGACGCCGAAAGAATTTGAGTTGTTGGTATATTTGGCGAATCATCGAGGCAAAGTTTTCTCGCGGGATCAGTTGCTAGATGCGGTTTGGAATTATGATTATATTGGTGAGACGCGAATTGTGGATGTTCATGTGAGTCATTTACGCGATAAAATTGAGGCAGATACGAAGCAACCACGCTATATCAAGACGATTCGTGGTTTTGGCTATAAGATGGAGAACGTGAAATCATGAAAAAATTATGGCTGAAAATAGGACTGTCTTTTTTTATCTTATTTTTTATTGTCATGGTGATTGTCGGCTTTTTTTCAGGAGAGTTGATGAAGAGTGTTTATTTAAATATGAAGGAAAGCCAATTACAGGATGATGCTCAAATTTTGCTGACAACGACAAAGTTGGAAGATATAGACTTGGATCAGAATGCAGATAAAATTCAGGCAGATTTGAAACCGCTCGAGGATAAAATTGACGCTCGGATTACGGTGATTGATCAGTCTGGGCATGTTGTTGCAGATACGAAGGAAGATCCACATAGCTTGGGGAGCCACATGGACCGTCCAGAGGTTCAGGAAGTTTTGGAGCAGGGAAAAGATGTCGGGATTGCGACACGAAAAAGCTCGACGCTCGGCTATAGCATGCTCTATGTTGCGGTTCCAATCACGCATAGTGGTGTGACGGATGGCGTTTTAAGAATTTCGATCTCATTGGAATCTGTGGAAAAAGCAGTGAACCAATTATGGCTAAGCCTAAGCTTGATTTTTGGCTTGGCGCTTGTGTTTATAGGTTTTATAAGTGCGGTGATTGCGCGTCGGATTACACGTCCGGTCAACGAAATTATCGATGTGTCAATGGATTTGGCCAACCATCGTTACCATAGTAGAATTACTGGCAAAACGAGCGGTGAGTTGCAGGATTTATCGGTGAGTGTGAATCAATTAGCCCAAAGTTTAGAGAAGCAAATGCAGGAAATCGAGCTAAATCAGCAGCGACTTAGCGGTATTGTGCAGAACTTGGTTAGCGGTGTTATGCTAATTGATCACAAAAAATTTATCGTTATGATAAATCCGATGATGGAGCAGATTATCGGTGAAAAAGGACTTACAGGAAAAGCCTATTATGAAGTTTTAAAAAGTTTTGCTTTGGCGAAACTCGTGGATCAATGTCTGGAACAAAAAGCATTTCAGCAAGAAGAAATTACAATCTATTTTCCGCGGGAGCTAATCTTGGACGCAAACGTTTCACCAATTCTATCCAAAACAGGTAATATTACAGGAGTGATTGTGTTGCTTCATGATATTACGGAGATTAGGCGACTAGAAAATGTACGCTCTGAGTTCGTCGCGAATGTTTCGCATGAATTAAAAACGCCAGTTACAGCGTTGAAAGGCTTTGCAGAAACGCTACTCGATGGAGCGATGTATGATGAGGCACTACTCAAAAAATTCCTTACAATCATAAAAGAGGAGAGTGACCGTTTGCACCGTTTAATTATGGATATTTTGGAATTGTCACGGATTGAGCAGAAGCATGTGTCAATGAATTTAGAACAGGTGGATGTGGAAGACGTTATAATTACAACGATGGATACGGTTCGCTCAATGGCTCTGGAAAAAGAGATTCAGCTTGTGCTACCGAATGTGGTAGCACCAATTATTATTCAAGCTGAGCGTGATCGACTGCAACAAATCCTGATTAACCTCATTTCAAATGCGATTGTTTATACCCCACAAAATGGAGAAGTTTCAGTCGGTGTAACGGAAAATAAAGCTAATGATACGATTGCAATAACTGTTATGGACAACGGGATTGGTATCCCAGCCAAAGATATTGATCGGATTTTTGAACGTTTTTATCGGGTAGATCGTGCTCGTAGTAGACATTCGGGAGGCACTGGGCTTGGACTTTCTATTGTGAAACATATTGTTGAAAGTTGTGGTGGTCAGATTCAAGTGGAAAGTATTGAAGGTACAGGCACAACATTTACTGTAATACTTCCTAAATAATAATAATGAGTGCAGGTCGTCATTTCTAGCGACTTGCACTTTTATTTTGTCATCCGTTTTTTATAAATTTTACATAATCATCATCTTTACATTCTCTTAACATTAGCTACATAACCCCTTAATTCTTTAGAGGTATAGTAAGCTTGTAAGTTAAATCGATAAAAAAGGTGGTTTACAATTCATGAAGAAGAGATTTTTAGGATTAGTAGCTGTTATTGCAGCATTCACAATGATTATAGCAGGATGTGGGAATTCAAGTACATCATCAGATAACGCTAATGGAGATAGTAAAGAAGTTTCTGGTTCAATTACGGCGGTCGGCTCAACGGCACTGCAACCTCTTGTCGAAGCTGCTTCAAAACAATTCACAGCTGAAAATCCTAAAGCACAAATCAACGTGCAAGGTGGCGGATCTGGTACTGGTCTAACGCAAGTGCAACAAGGCGCTGTGGATATTGGTAACTCAGATGTTTTCGCTGAAGAAAAAGATGGCGTTGATGCTTCAAAATTAGTAGATCACAGAGTAGCAGTAGTTGGAATGGCTCCGGTCGTTAACAAAGACGCTGGCGTAAAAAATATATCTAAACAGCAATTAATCGACATCTTCACAGGAAAAATTACAAACTGGAAAGATGTTGGCGGTAAGGATCAAAAAGTTACAATCATTAATCGTGCAGAAGGAAGCGGAACGCGTGCGACTTTTGAAAAATGGGGCTTAGATGGAGCAACTCCAGTCAAAGCACAAGAGCAAGATTCCTCAGGTACGGTTCGTAAAATTGTAAGTGAAACACCAGGAGCGATTAGTTACCTAGCATTCTCTTACATTGACGATTCGATTCAAGGGCTATCACTTGATAATGTGAAGCCAACAGAAGACAACGTAGCAACAAATGATTGGAAAATTTGGGCTTACGAGCATATGTATACAAACGGTGAAGCAACAGGATTGACAAAGCAATTCCTAGCTTACATCACAAGTAAAGAAGTTCAAAATGACTTGGTGCCACAATTAGGTTACCAATCGATTCACTCCATGAAAGTAGAACGTGACGCTAAAGGGAATATCACAGACGTGAAATAAAATATATTGGGGAGGCGTCTACTTCTAAGTATAGAAGTGGGCGCAAACCCGCTTGTTGGGCATAATAGAGCTCAGCATTGGAAAGGAGTCTACGCAGTGGAAGCACGAGAAAAAGCATTAACGCAAACTTCCAAAAAGGCCCGTCTTGAAAAAAGAGGGAAAATCATAACGTTTATCTGCATCAGCATCATGGTGATTGCAGCGGCATCCATTCTTTTCTTTGTTATATCGAAAGGACTGGCTACTTTTTTTGTCAATAACGTTTCGTTCGTTGACTTTATCACAGGAACAGATTGGAACCCTTCCAAAATAGACGCGGCTGGAAATCCACTCGTTGGTGCCTTGCCGATGATTCTTGGTTCTTTTGGCGTGACCTTACTTGCAGCTTGTATCGCTGCTCCACTCGCAATTGGCGCCGCTATTTTTATGGTGGAAATATCACCGAAGTTTGGTAAGAAAATATTACAACCAGTTATGGAGTTACTCGTTGGGATTCCATCCGTTGTTTACGGTTTTATTGGGCTCAGCGTTGTTGTTCCGTTTATTCGGGAACATATTTCGGGAAGTGGCTTTGGGATTGCAGCGGCGACGGTAGTTTTGACGGTCATGATTTTGCCGACTGTAACCAGCTTGACTGTGGATGCGATTCATTCGGTACCACGGCATTATCGTGAGGCTTCGCTTGCGCTAGGTGCAACACGGTGGCAAACGATTTGGAAAGTAATTTTACGCAGTGCACGACCAGGTATTTTAACTGCTGTTGTTTTTGGAATGGCACGCGCGTTTGGTGAAGCACTAGCTGTACAAATGGTTATTGGAAACTCCGTGGTTATACCGACTTCGTTATTCGAACCGGCATCCACGTTAACTAGTATTTTAACAATGGGAATGGGAAATACCGTTATGGGGACACTTGAAAATAACGTGCTTTGGTCGCTAGCAATGGTGCTACTGGCTATGTCACTGTTCTTTATCATTATGATCCGCTTTATCGGCCGTAGGAGGAAAGTCAAATGAATGTAAAAACAAAAGATAAAATCGCGACAGGAGTCTTTTATTTCATCGCGCTACTTATTATCGTCATTTTGGCTGGATTACTCGGTTATATTTTAGTTCGCGGTGTACCACATTTGAGTTGGAACTTCCTTACATCACCACCAGAATCTTTTAAAGCGGGTGGAGGGATTGGCCCGGAAATCTGGAACTCCTTCTACATGCTACTTATTACGATGATTTTATCCGTGCCAATCGCGCTTGGTGCTGGTATTTATATGGCAGAATATGCTCGCAAAAATTGGCTGACAGATTTCATTCGAACAACAATCGAAGTGCTATCTTCTCTGCCATCAATCGTAGTAGGATTATTCGGTTTCTTAATTTTCGTGTTACAGATGGGGTGGAGCTTCTCAGTTATTTCTGGGGCGCTCACGCTAACCATCTTTAATCTACCTCTACTTATTCGTGTCATTGAGGAAGCACTAAATGCTATTCCAAATACACAACGAGAAGCAGGACTTGCATTAGGCTTGTCGCGCTGGGAAACGATAACACGCGTTCTAGTTCCAGCCGCACTTCCAGCAATCGTAACCGGTGTTATTTTGGCCGCGGGACGCGTGTTTGGTGAAGCGGCCGCATTAATCTACACTGCTGGGCAAAGTACACCAACGCTTAATTTCGGAGATTGGAACCCCATGAATCCGACATCGCCACTCAACATTTTCCGTCCAGCAGAAACACTTGCCGTTCACATTTGGAAAATTAATGGGGAAGGAATCATGCCAGACGCAGCAGCTGTGTCTGCGGGAGCATCCGCCGTACTCATTCTTTCTGTGCTACTTTTCAATATTTTAGCCCGCATTCTAGGGAAATACGTATTCAAAAAGATGACGTCTTCCTGATTTGGCGGACAAAAGGAGTTTTGTAAAATGATGGCAACTACTAATATACCGTTCGCGATAAATGAAACCGAGGAAATCGTAACAGCAGGTGCGCCCGCGATGGCAACCAATGATTTGCATGTCTATTACGGTGACAATCACGCGATTCAAGGTGTTGATTTAGAATTCCATGAAAACCAAGTGACGGCGCTTATCGGCCCATCTGGATGCGGAAAGTCGACGTATCTTCGCGCATTAAACCGAATGAATGATGAGATTGATGGCTGTCGAATGGAAGGCGAAATTTTGTATAACGGCATTAATATTAACCGTAAAGAAGTCGATTTATACAATGTTCGAAAAGAAATCGGGATGGTTTTCCAAAAGCCAAACCCCTTCACAAAGTCGATTTTTGAAAACATTGCTTTTAGTTTGAAGCGTCATGGTATAAAGAATAAAGCTGAACTTGCAGAACGCGTTGAGAAAAGCCTTCGTAGTGCTGCACTTTGGGATGAAGTCAAAGATGATCTGGGGAAAAGTGCTCTATCTTTATCGGGCGGTCAGCAGCAACGTTTATGCATTGCCCGTGCTATTGCCATGCAGCCAGAGGTTTTACTACTTGACGAACCAGCATCTGCGCTAGATCCGATTTCCACTAGTAAAATAGAAGATTTAATTCACGAACTGAAGAGGAAATATACGATTATTATCGTGACGCACAATATGCAACAAGCCGCGCGCGTATCAGATCACACCGCCTTTTTTTATCTTGGAAAAGTAGTAGAAGTGAGCGATACAGGGACGTTATTTACAAAGCCATCAAACAAGCAGACACAGGACTATATATCGGGTAATTTTGGATAATCCAAAGTGGGAAGGAGACACCCCAATGTCAACAATAACCGAAACGGAATTCGTCGTTGAAACAAGAGATGTAGACCTATTTTATGGGCAAAAACAAGCATTGAATAAGATAAGCTTAAACTTTAAAAAAAATCGTGTGACGGCGCTTATAGGGCCTTCTGGATGTGGGAAATCCACTTTTCTCCGCACGTTGAATAGAATGAATGACTTGATTCCCAATGTTACGATTAAAGGTGAAATCAAAGTCGCCAGCGAAAATATCCAAAGCTCTAAAATTGATACCGTTAATTTAAGGAAAAAAGTCGGAATGGTTTTCCAACAACCAAATCCGTTCCCATTCTCTATTTATGACAATGTCGCTTACGGTCCAAGAACCCATGGTGTTACTAATAAGAAAAAACTAGATGAAATCGTTGAACGGAGCCTACGCCAAGCCGCGCTTTGGGATGAGGTTCATGACCGTTTGCATAAATCGGCGCTCGGTATGTCTGGTGGTCAGCAACAACGGCTTTGCATCGCGCGTGTTCTAGCTGTTCAACCAGAAGTAATTCTTATGGATGAGCCAACTTCAGCGCTTGATCCAATTTCTACAGCAAAAATGGAAAATCTTATTTTGGAGCTAAAAAAAGATTATACAATTATCATCGTGACGCATAATATGCAACAAGCATCACGAATTTCCGATGAAACTGCCTTTTTCCTGAACGGTGAAATCATTGAATTCACTGATACGACAACTATTTTCACGAATCCCGCAGAACAACAAACGCAAGACTATATCTCAGGACGATTTGGATAAGGAGCGAAGCATATGCCAGTTAGAAAAATTTTTAATGAGCAGTTAGATGAGTTACATCAACATTTACTCGAGATGGGAATGCTAGTTAATGAGGCGATTTATAAAGCTGTGAAATCACTTGTCAATCGTGATCATGAACTAGCAGAAAATGTTATCGCAAATGATCGTGCCATCAATAATATGGAATTAGCGCTGGAGCAACGATCTTTTGAATTAATCGCACTTCAACAACCAGTCGGCATCGACCTTCGCAAAATCGTCACGGTCCTAAAAGTGAGTTCAGATTTAGAGCGAATTGGTGATCATGCGGTTAGTATAGCAAAAACCACCATATTAGTCGGGCGAACAAAAGTTGTAAAACCGATTCCAGAAATTCAGGAGATGGGTGATATCGTCAAAGCAATGGTTCACGATGTATTAAAAGCGTATTTGGCGGAAGATGAAGAAGTTGCACGTGAAATTGCGTCGCGTGACAATGAAGTTGATAAATTCCAACGCGTGATTTATACAAAATGCATCCATTTCATGCAAGAAGATCCAGATCATTTGGAGGAAATTTCATACTTATTGCTAGTATCGCAGTACTTGGAGCGGATTGGTGATTACGTAACTAATGTCTGCGAATGGATTGTATATCTGAAAAGTGGCGAAATTGAAGAGTTGAATAACTAGTAGCGCAAAAATACTCTGTCGCGATTGTGCGACAGAGTATTTTTATTTAATTATTTAATTTCCGAGCTTGTTTCAATGTGAATTCAAGTGAATCCATAATAAACTCCGTCGTTTCTTCTTGCAAATACTCCCCATTTAAATGTTGGTGCTCCTCATAGCGCAAATCCTCAATAATTTTCTCGATACGTTTAGCAATATCATTTTTCTCTTTTGTTGTGACCGGCTTATATGAGGGTTCACTATTTTGGCCAATTAGATAATCTACTGAGACATCGAATAACGTTGCAATATGGCGAACCGTGTCCAAATCAGGTTCTCGAATACCATATTCCCAGTTACCATATGTAGAAGGGGCCTTGAGTCCGAGTCTTCTTGCTGTTTCGGCTTTCGACCAGCCTTGCTTTTCCCTTAAAACTGTTAATCGTCCGCTTAAATCTGGCATGCTATCACTCCTTTGTGTAAATTATATCATGATTTTGCAGATTGAGCTCTTTTTTTACATAAATAAACTCATTTTGTTCATAAGGAATAAAAGGGTTGCAATTTTGTCTATTTTATATTAATATATGTTTATATAAACATATATTAATGAATCGAGAAGTAGATATATTTTTTTGACCTATATATGTGTATATGGTCATATAAGAGAATTGGAGCGATGTGAAATGGAACAAAACAAGCAACTACTAGGTGAAGAAACACTTTTTGGAGTTACGCAAATATTTAAAGCACTGGCTGATCCGACGCGTGTTCAAATTTTGAATTTGGTTCAAGATCAGGAGTATTCAGTGAACGACATTGCGAGAACGCTCGGTTTCAATCAGACGACGGTTTCTCATCAATTACGTTTTTTAAAGAATTTGCGTTTAGTAAAATCAAGGCGCGAAGGAACAACGATTTATTATACACAAGACGATAATCACGTTTTAGAGTTACTCTCGCAAGCGATTAGGCATGTGGAACATCAATAATACAGAAGGGACGAGGATAACAATGGCTGAATTTAAACTATCAGGTCTTTCCTGTGCGCACTGTGCACAAGAGATGGAAGCGGAAATGAAGAAGTTGAAACATGGTAAGGATGCAAAAGTACTCTATAACTCTGGGAAAATGGTAATTTCGAATAAGATGGCGATGGATGATGTGGAGAAAATCTTGAAGCAAGAAGGTGTTTTTGTTGTAAAACCGGACGGTGATCATGATCACAATCATAGTCACGGGGATACAAAACTTATCGTTCAGATTGTTATTTCGACGTTGTTATTCTTCTTTGCCCTTCTCACAGACAAATATTTACCAACTTGGGGCTCGTTTAGCATTTATTTCGTAGCTGCGGCGTTGAGCGGTTACCAAACCTTTTTCAAAGGACTCAAAAATTTATCGCGTTTGAAATTTAACATTGATACGTTGATGACAGTTGCGCTAGTTGGAGCATTTATTATTGGGGATTGGCGCGAAGGAACGGTTGTAGCGATACTGTTTGGTGTAAATGAATACTTAGAAGGCTTTGGAATGCGCCAAGCACGCAAATCAATGGCAGAGTTGTTGAAAGTTGTACCAAAAACGGCCAATCTTTTAAAAGATGGAGTTGCAACAGAAGTACCGATTGATGAGCTAGAGCTTGGTGATACAATTTTGATTAAAGCAGGAGGAAAAGTACCATCTGATGCAGTGATTATTGATGGGAAAAGTTCTGTGAATGAAGCCGCGATTACTGGCGAATCAATGCCTGTTGAAAAACAAATTGGCGATGCATTGTTCGGTGGCTCCGTCAATAATGAAGGAACGCTGAAAGCTAAAATTACAGCAGTTTACGAAGATTCATCACTTGCTAAAATTTTGCATTTGGTGGAAGAAGCGCAGGAAACGAAAACGCCAACAGAATTGTTCATCGATCGGTTTGCAAAATATTATACACCGATTATTATGATATTTGCTGTATTAGTGACGATTATACCGCCGTTATTCTTTGGTGGAGCATGGAGCCAGTGGGTTTATGAAGGGCTTGCTGTATTAATTATCGGTTGCCCGTGTGCGTTAATCCTTTCCTCGCCAGTTGCGATTGTATCAGGAATTACTCGTAGCGCTAAAAATGGTGTTTTAATCAAAGGTGGCGTTTTCTTAGAGCAGCTCGCCAAAACAAAACAAATTGCATTCGATAAAACAGGTACATTAACGGAAGGAAAGCCAGCTGTTGAGAAAGAAGTAGTTTACGATGAAGCGAATTTTTTCCGAATTTCCAGTATGATGGAGAAGAGCTCAGGTCACCCAATCGCGGCTGCAATCATCGCTCGTATAGGCGCAGTAGACGCTGAAATGGACGATCTAACAACAATTGGCGGGAAAGGACTAAGCGGTACTTTTGAGGGGAAACGTTATTTTCTCGGAAATGAGCAGCAAATCCCAGAATCGAGCTGGACGGAGATAGCTAGAACTGATGTCAAAGCGCTAAAAGATGCGGGATATACAGTTGTGATAACTGCATCAGAAACTACGATTCTTGGCATATTCGGTATTCAAGATGCACTGCGTAAGGAAAGCAAGGATCTCGTGACACAGCTTCATCAAGCAGGTATGACCAATATCATTATGCTGACTGGTGACCACGAAAAAACAGCGGAAAAAGTAGCACGAGAAATTGGTATTGACAATTATTATGCGAGCCTTTTACCAGAAGATAAGTTAACAAAAATTGGAGAACTACAAGCTCAAAATGGCAATATCGCAATGGTCGGTGATGGTATTAATGACTCCCCTGCACTCGCAACTGCAGATCTCGGTATTGCGATGGGGAAAGGGACTGATAGCGCTATTGAAGTTGCAGATATTGTACTTATGCAAGACCATTTAGGAAAACTGCCAATAACAGTCAGGATTGCTAAAAAAGTACGATTTGTCGTTGGCTTCAATATTGCTTTTGCATTAGGTCTTAAAGTGGCGGCTTTATTACTAGCTTTAACAGGCTATTTAACCTTATGGATGGCTATCATGGCAGACATGGGCGCTACTATCGTTGTAACCATTTTCGGACTTTCAATTCTATTCCGAAGCAAGGCCGAAAAGGAAATAAAATGAGCGGTAAAAAACAAGAAGCAGAAATGCTTCTTGTTTTTTGCAATAAACGAGCCAACCGCTTATCAGCAAGTGCTTAAGGTTGCTATCAATACTTATCCTCGTTATACTAGTAAAAAAAGAACGCCATTTGGGGGAAGAATATGAAACAGCTACCTACCAGTAAAAAAATAATTGTTGTTCTGGGCATCATTCTCTTACTCACAATCTCAGTTACAGCAATCATGTTCAACGATGATTTAACATCGGTCATCATTATTTCAATCGTCCAATTTATTCTGATTCAAGCAGTGTGTTACATTGGCATATACTCTGTTATGAAAGTCGGAGTGACGCGGGGCCATAAGCTATTTACATGGGGTATATTGACGACATTAATTTTCATGGGTCTTATCTATATTTTTGCAGCAGACAATTTCAGACAATATTCGGCAGCAATTATCGCTTTACTTGGATTTAGCTCTGCTTTAATTATGCGTGAAGTAGAAAATACGCATCCAGATAATAAAAAACAAGAAGAACAATGAGGAGTTGATATAAAATGGGGATTCATCAATATTTTCGCAGTTTATCGGATCTAGAAAACATTTACCGTTGTCCAGGTAAGTTCAAATACCAAGAACATTCGGTTGCTGAGCATTCATTCAAAGTAACCCAAGTGGCACAATTTTTAGGCAATGTAGAGGAACAAGCTGGTCAAACTGTTAATTGGCGTGCACTATACGAAAAAGCGCTCAATCACGATTATCCAGAACTGTTCATTGGTGATATCAAAACACCAGTTAAATACGCGACCGCAGAACTTCGCGAAATGTTGTCAGAAGTAGAAGAAACGATGACACGGAATTTTATTAACAACGAGATACCCGCTGAATTTCAAGCTATTTATCATGTTTTACTCAAAGAAGGTAAAGATGACACATTAGAAGGCCAAATTTTGGCGGTAGCAGATAAAGTAGACCTACTCTATGAATCATTTGGTGAAATCCAAAAAGGCAATCCAGAACCAACATTCACAAAAATATATAGCGAGGCATTAGAAACAATTTATCAATTCCGTGAAATGGCTTGTGTACAGTATTTCTTACGTGAAATTTTGCCTGATTTACTAGCCGAAAAAAATATCGAGAAAACGGATTTACCAGCTTTAACAGATGAAATCAAAGCGCGTGTTTTAAAATCAGATAGCTAAAAAGGGAGAGCGAAGCCTGTGTGGGATCAGTTAATTTCGGCGTTATTTTTTCCAGGACTCTTGGTTATTATATTGTCTCGAATAACATATCAACGTTTTGTAGGTTTAGGGCTTACTCTGATTTTAATAACTGTTTCCGCGCGAATGGGCTTTACAAATACATGGTGGCTTATTAGTTTAGATGCAATTTCGATGACAATAGGCTTCTTTTTGGCCACGCGAATGCTCGGCAGATTGCGTGAAGCAGACAAAGAAGTATAGAAATCGAACGCTGAGGTTTTGCGGAAAATCATGTGAGGTAGTTTTTCTATAGTCTGAAGGCTTTGCTTAATTGCGAAGCCTTTTTATGTTTAAACGAATGCGAAAATATGTTCGCTTTTTGCTGGCGGATTTAGACTAATTATGTTAGAATGAATACAAGTGATGAGTCTGCGAGTCTTACTGGATAGGGGCTAAGTTTGACTTTATATAAATCGAGCGGAAGCGTTTGGATCTCCATAGTTTAGTGGGAGCCGAAAGTACGGGTACGGAAGAACTGATGAATGAATAGTTCGCCATGTTCAAGCGCATAGCCGATTATTTGAGGTACGCAACAGACTTGTGTCGGAGGAGGAAAAGAGGGTGAAAGATACATTTCAGCTAGTTTCGAAATATACGCCACAAGGAGATCAGCCGAAAGCCATTGAGAAATTAGTGGCAGGTCTCAAAAATGGCACTAAACATCAAACTTTACTTGGAGCAACTGGTACTGGTAAGACATTTACAGTTTCAAACGTTATCCAAGAAGTCAATAAACCAACGCTTGTCATCGCACATAACAAGACTTTAGCGGGGCAATTATATAGTGAATTTAAAGAATTTTTCCCGAATAACGCCGTAGAATACTTTGTAAGTTATTATGATTATTACCAACCAGAGGCATACGTCCCACAAACAGATACGTTTATAGAAAAGGATTCTAGCGTAAATGACGAGATTGATAAACTACGACATTCGGCTACGGCATCATTATTTGAAAGACGCGACGTTATTATTATAGCTAGTGTTTCTTGTATTTATGGTTTAGGTTCGCCAGAGGAATATGGCGCAATGCTCGTTTCATTAAGGCCGGGAATGGAGATTAGTCGTGATCAATTATTACGGGATTTAGTAGAAATACAGTACGATCGCAATGATATCGATTTCCAGCGCGGTCGTTTTCGTGTCCGTGGAGATGTTGTGGAAATTTTTCCGGCATCACGTGATGAGCACTGTATGCGAGTGGAGTTTTTTGGAGATGAAATTGAACGAATTCGCGAAGTGGACGCACTGACTGGTGAAATTATTGGCGAACGGGAACATGTCTCTATTTTTCCAGCCTCTCACTTTGTAACACGTCCAGATATTATGAAGAAAGCGATAGTGAACATCAAGGCAGAGTTAGAGGACCGCTTGAAAGTTTTGCGTGCGGATAATAAACTACTTGAAGCGCAACGCTTGGAGCAACGTACAAATTATGATATTGAAATGATGGAAGAGATGGGTTATTGCTCAGGTGTTGAGAACTATTCACGTCACTTGGCTATGCGAGAAGCAGGTTCTACACCGTATACATTATTGGATTTTTTCCCCGATGATTTTCAAATTGTCATCGATGAATCACATGTAACGATGCCACAAATTCGAGGGATGTATAATGGAGACCAGGCGCGTAAACAAATGCTAGTAGACCACGGGTTTAGATTGCCGTCTGCTTTGGATAATCGTCCGTTACGCTTGGAGGAATTTGAGGAGCACGTAAATCAAATCATGTATATTTCGGCGACACCAGGGCCATACGAGTTGGCATTAAATCCAGAAGTTATTCAGCAAATTATTCGTCCGACTGGTTTGCTCGATCCTATTATTGAAATTAGACCGATTGAGGGACAAATTGATGACTTAATGGATGAGATAAATGAACGTATTGAGAAGAAAGAACGTGTGCTGATTACAACGTTGACAAAGAAAATGTCTGAGGACTTGACTGATTACTTGAAAGAAGCGGGGATTAAAGTCCAATATCTACATTCTGAGGTAAAGACGTTGGAGCGAATCGAAATTATACGAGATTTGAGACTAGGTGTTTACGATGTTTTAGTAGGAATTAACTTGCTTCGTGAAGGAATCGATATTCCAGAGGTCTCACTAGTTACGATTCTTGATGCGGATAAAGAAGGTTTCTTACGTTCTGAGCGATCGCTCGTACAAACTATTGGTCGTGCTGCGCGTAATCAGAACGGTAAAGTAATTATGTATGCTGATAAGATGACGGATTCTATGAAGTTCGCGATTAGCGAGACAGCGCGTCGTCGTGAAATTCAAGAGGCATATAATTTAGAACACGGCATAACACCGCAAACAATCATTAAAGATGTTCGTGGCGTCATTGCCGCAACAACCGCTGCCGAAGAACGTGAAGCAGAGCATCTGAAAGATCTGAGTAAGATGAACAAGAAAGAACGCATGGCATTTATTGAGGAATTAGAGCATGAAATGAAAGATGCAGCAAAAGCGCTTGACTTTGAGCGTGCGGCGCAACTTCGTGATACCTTACTTGAGCTAAAAGCGGAAGGATGATTAGAGTTGGAAAAAGATAAAATTGTGATACAAGGCGCTAGAGCCAACAATTTAAAGAATATTGATGTCGAAATTCCGCGGGATAAACTTGTTGTTATGACTGGCTTATCTGGATCAGGAAAATCGTCGTTAGCTTTTGATACGATATATGCAGAAGGACAACGACGCTATGTAGAATCGTTATCTTCTTATGCTCGCCAATTTTTAGGACAAATGGATAAACCAGATGTGGATTTGATTGAAGGCTTATCACCCGCCATTTCTATTGACCAAAAAACGACGAGCCGTAATCCGCGATCTACAGTAGGTACTGTCACGGAGATTCATGACTATCTACGCTTAATGTATGCACGTGTAGGGCATCCTGTCTGTCCAAACCACGGAATCGAAATTACATCGCAAACGATTGAACAGATGGTCGATCGTGTGTTAGAGCTTCCTGAGAAGACACGAATCCAAATTTTAGCCCCAATTGTATCTGGCAAAAAAGGAGCGCATAAAAAAACGCTAGAAGGCATCAAAAAAGAAGGATATGTCCGCGTACGAATCGATGGAGACATGTATGATATCGGAGACGAAATTGAGCTTGAGAAGAACAAAAAGCATTCCATTGATATTGTTATTGACCGCATTGTCGTAAAAGAAGGTGTAACTTCTCGTTTATTTGATTCTATTGAGTCTGCACTAAGATTAGCAGAGGGATACGCGGTTGTTGATGTCATTGGTGATAAAGAACTGTTGTTTAGTGAACATTATGCTTGCCCTTATTGTGGCTTTTCTGTGGGCGAATTGGAACCTAGGATGTTCTCCTTTAACAGCCCATTTGGCGCTTGTCCCACTTGTGATGGACTTGGAACGAAGCTAGAAGTAGACATTGATACAGTAATTCCAGATATGAGCTTATCACTAAATGATGGAGCAATTATTCCATGGAAGCCAATCAGCTCTCAATACTATCCAAAAATGTTGGCAGCAGCATGCAAAGAGTTCGGGATTGATATGGACACACCGTTAGAGAAACTACCAAAAGAACATTTAGATATCATTCTGAATGGCTCCAATGGAAAAGAATTCTACTTTGAATATAAAAATGATTTTGGAATGACACGCGAAACAAATATTCCTTTTGAAGGTATTATTCCAAATGTAGAGCGCCGTTACCGCGAAACGAGTTCAGACTTTACAAGGGAACAGATGGCGCAATACATGACAGACTTGCCATGTCCGTCATGTAAAGGTTATCGACTTAAGGAAGAAGCGCTAGCCGTGAAGATTAATAAAACACACCTTGGCGACGTGAGCAATTTCTCAATTACAGAAGCATTAGCCTTTTTCGATGAAGTAACATTGTCTGAGAAGGAGACACAAATTGCCAAGCCCATTTTGAAAGAGGTAAGGCAGCGATTAGGATTTTTGAAAAATGTTGGTCTAGATTATTTAACACTAAGTCGCGCGGCTGGAACGCTCTCAGGTGGGGAGGCGCAACGGATTAGATTAGCTACACAAATTGGTTCACGATTAACTGGTGTACTTTATATTTTAGATGAGCCTTCCATTGGATTGCATCAGCGCGATAATGATCGACTTGTTCATACGTTGCAAAGTATGCGTGATATTGGCAATACATTAATCGTCGTAGAGCATGACGAGGACACGATGCTAGCGGCCGATTATTTAATTGATATAGGACCAGGTGCTGGTGAGCATGGCGGCGAAGTTGTGGCTGCCGGAACTCCGGAAGAAGTAAGGAACAATAAGAACTCTATTACTGGCGCCTATTTATCTGGGAAGAAATTCATTCCAATCCCCTCTGAACGTCGTAAAGGTAGCGGAAATAAGCTAGAAGTCATAGGTGCTAAAGCAAATAATCTCAAAAATGTGAGCGCAATATTTCCATTAGGAACATTCACTTGTGTGACAGGCGTTTCTGGATCTGGGAAAAGTTCATTAGTTAATGAAGTATTGCGTAAAGCTCTATCTCGCCATCTTAACCGAGCGCATGCTAAACCTGGCGAACATAGAGAAATAAAAGGTATGGAAAATTTAGAGAAGATCATTGATATCGACCAATCACCAATTGGGCGAACGCCACGTTCTAACCCAGCAACATATACAGGCGTATTTGATGATATTCGTGATTTATTCGCATCTACAAATGAAGCTAAAATTCGTGGATATAAAAAAGGTAGATTTAGTTTTAATGTAAAAGGTGGCCGCTGTGAAGCGTGTAAAGGAGATGGTATCATTAAAATTGAGATGCATTTCTTGCCAGATGTATACGTACCGTGCGAAATTTGTCATGGCAAACGCTACAATAGTGAAACACTAGACATTCGTTTTAAAGGCAAAAATATTGCCGAAGTGCTCAATATGACTGTAGAAGAAGGCTTGGATTTCTTTAAAAATCTACCTCGTATAAGTCGCAAGCTACAAACAATTGTAGATGTAGGACTTGGATATATTCGATTAGGACAACCCGCGACTACGCTATCCGGTGGGGAAGCGCAACGTGTGAAGTTGGCCTCAGAGCTACACAAACGTAGTAATGGTAAGTCATTCTATATTTTAGATGAACCAACAACGGGTTTACATGCGGATGACATCGCGCGACTATTGAAAGTACTGCAGCGATTAGTAGATGAGAATGGTGACAGCGTGCTTGTAATTGAGCACAATCTCGATGTTATTAAACAAGCTGATCACGTTATTGATTTAGGACCAGAAGGCGGAGACGGTGGCGGCCAAATTATTGCTAAAGGCACACCAGAACAAGTAGCCAAAGTAGCTAAATCTTATACTGGAAAATATCTAAAACCAATCTTAGAACGCGATAAAGCAAGGATGAAAGAAAAAATAGCAAGTAAAGTAGAATGATTGGTAGTGACACCAAATAAGTCACAGATTACTGTGAGATATCTTTATTATTGGATTGAAATGTAGCTTTACACAAATCGAGTGAAAGTGCTTGGAATCCAGAAGTCCACGAAACTTCTGGATTGCGAACGCTTGTCGTCGATTTTTTTTGTATACATCTATTTAACTAACAAATAATCATACTCTGGTTGTATGACAGAAAGCATCTTGTCCCTCATAATAGAGTTATCAGTTAAAACTAATAATCAAAGAGAACAAATACTTAAGGGATATCGCTTTATTTCCACAAGGAGGAAAAAAACATGGAAAACGAACGCAAACGAATTTTAGAATTAGTTAAACAAGGTATTATTTCTACGGAAGAAGCGCTAACATTACTTGAGAATATTTCTAAAAAAGAAGGAAAAAGCGTCACAGCAGAGGATATTCGTTCTTCTCAAACAGTGGAGGACGATGTGCAAGAAGAAGTTCAGGAAGAATACGATTATTCGCAAGGTTGGAATACGAAAGAGAATCCATATCGTGGCGGTGCTTCTTACAAGAAACGTCCACAACCTAAACAAAAACCAGATGCTAATCAAGCGAAGCAACAAGATACTGGTCGTCAAATCATGGATGAGCTTTCCCAAGCGGGAGAAAAGTTCGGTAAATTTTTGAATAATGCATTTGAGCAAGTAAAGGATATGCCGATTCCATTCCTTACTTCTACAAAATTAGAACGCGATTTTGTATATCATGATACAACTTTATCTATTCTAGAGTTTGAAATCGCCAATGGTAATGTAGAATTCAAGACTTGGGATAGTAATGATGTGAAGGTACATGCAAATATCAAGCTTTTCAAAGAATATCCAGAAGAGGAAGCACTACAAATTTTCTTCGATAAAACAACATTACGCGTTGATGAAGAAACATTACGCTTCCAGTCACCATCGAAACAAGTGGTAACAAACTTGACCGTTTACTTGCCAGAGCGCGAATATGATTATGTTTCTATCAAAATTTTGAACGGTAATCTTCATATTGAAGGTTTGACTGGTCGTGACATGTTTGCTAAGACTACGAACGGTAATATCAGTGTAGGTACATTGAATACGACGTTAACAGAGATTGAATCCATTAACGGAAATGTTCGCGTAAATAATGGTACGGTACGTGATTTATCGCTAAAAACATTCCACGGTAACGTTGCAGCTAAGGGTGCGTTTGATTCAACTAATTTACAAACGAAAACAGGAAATATTGCATTCACTTTGACAAATCTTGATTCTAGCTTCTTGAAAACAAAGACGGGTGTCGGAAACATCGAACTTCAAGTACCAAGTGATCTAGGTGTGGATGGCAAATTGCATACGAACCTTGGTAAGATTAACCTCGGTATTTCTGGTGCAGATGTACTTGATGAAACATCTGATTCTGTAAATAAAACAATTCTTTTCACGAAACTACCGAAAGCAAATGAAGCTGTTTTGAAAATCGAAGCAGAAGCAACGACTGGTAATGTGAGAGTAAAAGACGTTAAATAAGAGAAACTCGCTATTCGCTTGAGGTTGTCTCATTCGAACTTGAGGAATAGCGAGTTTTGCTACATATTTAGAAATGAAAGGAAGGAACAGTGATGAACAAAAAATTAAGGAGATCCAGATCAAATCGTAAAATAGGTGGGGTTTTCGGCGGTTTATCAGAATATCTCGGTATTGATGCCAATGTTTTACGAATTATCTATGTTGTACTTATAATTATTTCTTGGAAAACGATGATCGGGGTTATTGCTTATATTATTGCTTTGTTCCTCATCCCTTCCGAAGATACGAGTTATGATGAAGTTATTGATCGACATAACCAGAAGATGAAAGATAAATATGATCGTCATGAAAGAAGAATGGAATCAAAAAGCGAGCGTATCAAACAAGCGCAAGCAACACATACAGAACGCGCTAAAGAAATGCAACGTCGTCATATTGAACGTGCTAAAGAAATGCGCGGGCGTCACGGTGCTCATCGTCAAAATCATGGAAATATGGGAAATAAGATACACGGTAATCAAAAAACGGCACGTCCAAGACCAATCCGTGAATTTGAATTTAACAATACAACTTTCCGCACAATGGAACTAAAGATTGCAACAGGTGACATCATTATTCGCGCTTGGGATAAAGAACATATGAAAATGCGTACTGTGCTTTCCGTTCACAACAAAGCCCGGGCAATTCAACAACTCAGTGAAGAGAAGCTGTGGGATTATTTTTTCAGCCAAACAACATTGGACATGTCAAATGACCGCTTTGTGTTTGAATCAAAGAATGATGCATTGAAAACCGATATTGTGTTGACAATTCCAAAACGTGTCTATGAGCAAGTGAGAATTCAATTATTGAATGGTAACTTGAAATATGATGATATGGAAGTCGATGATAGTACGCTGAAAGTACGCCACGGTGATATTAGGTCAACTGGAACAGCAGGGAAATTCCTTGTTGCAAGTACGGAAGATGGCGAAATTTTATTCAAGAGTGGTAAGGTTGAAAATATTGAACTTCATACGACTAAAGGTGATGTATCAGTAACTGGTGATTTCCAAACAACAGTAGCATTTGCTGAACAAGGTGATGTCGGCTATATTCTCCAAAATGATAAGGCAACTGCGGCAGACCTTAAAGCACCAAATGGCGATATTCGTATTCAAGTCCCGGCAACTTGGAATGTCGATGGTACGCTTGGAACCAAACGTGAAAAAATTTATTTTGATTTGAAAAACGCTAAAGTATGGGATGAATCTAATAAGTCCCTTGTGTTTACACAAAATTCAGAAGAGATGAGCGTTGCAACATTACAAGCAGCAGTGGACAATGGCATCATTAAAATTACCGAATTAGAAGAAAAACAAGTATAATTAACATAGGAGGCAGTACCATGAAAAAATTAACGAAATCGTCATCACAAAAAATGCTAGCAGGTGTATGTGGCGGAATTGCTGAATACTTCGGATGGGACGTAACGTGGGTTCGTATCGCGTATGTGCTACTATCGTTCTTAAGCTTTGGAACAGGAATTCTTATCTACATTATTTTAGCCATTCTTATGCCAGCTAATTCAAGTTGGGAGTGATCCAAGTAAATGCGCTGGATAGTAGGAGTGTTAATTAATGCGATATTATTTGTCGCTCTATCTGGATTCTTCGATAGTTTCCATGTAGAAGGATTTACAGGTGCGGTTATTGCAAGTTTTGTATTGGCAATTTTGAATATGTTGGTGAGACCGATTCTCCTTATTTTGACATTGCCGATTAATATTTTTACATTAGGATTATTTACTTTCGTCGTGAACGCGATGATGTTGGAGTTGACATCATTTTTCCTAGATAGCTATATTCAGATTGACAGTTTTGGAACAGCATTAATCATTGCATTATTGATGTCACTTGCGAATATGGTAATCAATTCAGTACTTTGGGATAAGAATCCGCGATAAAATGAGACCTCGAAATAGCAGGACTTCGTAAATGAAGAATCGCTTACTTTCGGGGTTTCTTGTCGTTAGCTTAAAAATAGGTAGCCTTAAAAATAAGAAAGTGCTAAAATGAGGTATAGCTTGTAGACAAAAAGGATTAGCGGGATGGGCTGTGTTGGAAGCTTTTTGCCTGTTGACTAATGGAGGTACTTTCATGACAAAATCAGTAACAGTGAAAGATTTAATGGAGCGTCTAAATTTGGAATTGATTTGTGGGGAAGAGGGATTGGAACGACCAATCTTGACGAGTGATTTATCACGCCCAGGTTTAGAATTGACTGGTTTCTTTTCTTATTACCCGGAGGATCGGGTGCAGTTATTTGGAATGACGGAAATCTCTTTTTCAGAAGGGATGTCGAGTGATGAGTGCTTGAAGCGTTTTCGCCAAATGTGTACGAATCGTACGCCAGCGTTTGTTGTGTCGCGACATTTGGAAGCACCGAAAGAGTTGGTACAAGCGGCGACGGAGGCTAAGATTCCAGTTTTACGATCAAAACTTAAAACAACCCGGTTATCTGTGTATGTGACGAATTATTTGGAAAGTAAGTTGGCACCGGTGATTTCTATGCATGGTGTGCTTGTTGATATTTACGGGCTTGGCGTGATGATTATGGGATCAAGTGGTGTTGGTAAAAGTGAGACGGCGCTGGAGCTTGTGAAACGCGGGCATCGATTGGTTGCGGATGATAATGTGGAGATTAGACAGGAAGATGAGTTGACGCTTATTGGTCAGTCACCGCCGATTATTGAGCATTTGTTGGAGATTCGTGGATTGGGAATTATTAATGTGATGACATTGTTCGGAGCTGGAGCTGTGCGTTCTAGCAAGAAAATCACGATCGTTGTGCATCTCGAAAGCTGGGACCCTGATAAGCATTATGACCGTGTGGGGCTTGATGAAGAAAAGATTCGCATTTTTGATATTGATGTACCGAAAATCACGGTGCCGGTTCGTCCTGGACGAAATCTCGCTGTCATTATAGAAGTTGCGGCGATGAACTTCCGTCTAAAAAATATGGGATATAATGCAGCAGAGCGTTTTACACAAGATTTAAACAACCTTATTGGTCAAAATAGCAGTATGACAGATTGAGTCCAGTGTGTCGACAAACGCTCATTTTCGTCGTTAAAAGCTCTGTTCCAGTGCTCATGTACCTTAGTACACTCCGCGCTGGTACTCGCTTTTGCCTAGAAACTAAGCTTGAAGGACGGCAGACAAATGAAATTTCTCTGCATATTGGAGGACTAACTCATTTCATGTCGAAGAACTCCAACAACACACTGGGGTTTTGGAAAGAGTCAGGTGAAGAAGTTTTTCTACAGCCTGAGATTGAGTCTAATTTGTTTTAGAAAGTAGGGGCATGATGAACTTGAATTTAGCGGCGCTGGACCCAGTTGCCATTCAATTAGGTGGATTATCGATACGCTGGTACGGTGTTATTATTGCGTCGGCTGTTGTTGTGGCGCTACTTATTGCGTTACAGGAAGCGACAAAGCGCAATGTGGATAAAGAATTATTAGTGGATTTGCTCATTTGGGCGATTCCAATTGCGATTATTAGTGCGCGTATTTATTATGTGCTGTTTGAGTGGAGCTATTATAAAGACCATTTGAATGAAGTTATTAAGATTTGGCAAGGTGGAATTGCAATTCATGGGGCATTGATTGGTTCTGTGTTGACAGCGATTATCTTTTCGCGTATTAAAAAAGTTTCATTTTGGCAGCTAGCAGATATTGTTGCACCGAGTTTGATTATTGCGCAAGCGATTGGGCGCTGGGGTAATTTTATGAATCAAGAGGCTCACGGCGGACCAACAACGCGTGCTTTTTTAGAGAGTTTGCACTTGCCGGACTTTATTATTAATCAAATGTACATTGATGGCATTTATTATCAGCCTACTTTCTTGTATGAGTCGATTTGGAATGTGATTGGGTTTGTTGTGTTACTCATTTTACGCCGGACGCGTATTTTGCGTGGGGAATTGTTCTTGTCTTATGTCATTTGGTACTCGGTGGGACGCTACTTTATTGAAGGTTTGCGGACGGATAGTTTGATGTTGACTGATACGCTTCGGATGGCACAGTTTATTTCGATTGTGCTTGTGGCGGTTTCAGTGGCCTTGATTGCGTACTTCCGCGTGAAGAAGAATCGTCCATATTATTTGGAAGATAAGTACGGTATCGCGAAGAAGAAATAGAGCTTTGGAGAGGGAGTACACATGACTAAGAAGATTACGACTTTATTATTTGATTTAGACGGGACTTTGATAAATACAAATGAATTGATTATTAAAACGTTTCAACATACGCTGGGAGCTTATTTTCCAGAGAGAACGTATGAGCGCGAGGATATTTTGCCATTTATTGGACCTTCCTTGATCGATACGTTTACGGGGTTAAATCCGGAAAAAGCGCAGGAAATGGTGGATCACTACCGAGCTTTTAATAAATTGCATCATGACGAATTAATTTTGGAATATGATGGGGTTTATGAAGCGATTAGAGCGCTGTATGAGGAAGATTATAAATTGGCTATCGTTTCTACTAAAATGTATGACATGATCTTAAAAGGGCTTAAAACAACTGGTTTGGATAAATATTTCCAAGTTGTGATTGGTTTAGATCAAGTTGCGGCGCCAAAACCAGATCCGGAAGGTATTAATATGGCGCTAAAATTGCTCAATTCGACAGCAGACGAAGCGATTATGGTCGGTGATAATTACCATGATATTGAAGCGGCACAAAATGCGAATGTGAAAAGCGCTGGTGTTGCTTGGGCGATTCGTGGTGCGGATTATTTAAGAGGCTATAACCCAACGTATATTTTGAATTCGATGGGCGATCTTTTGGAGATTGCGAGGGAAGATTAGTGCGCCGAACGAAACGATTTAAGGCGAATGATGGTGTAAATCCACTTTGGACAGTATATAAAACAGTGTCGTTTGGCCGCACGTTGAAGAATACGATTGTGATTGAATGCGGGCGTATTTTTCCTTTTATGCGAGGAAAACGGTGGCTTTATCGGCGTGGTTTGGGTATGAAAATTGGCGAGAATACATCCATTGCCTATAAGGTGACGGTGGATCTTTTTTATCCGGAGAGAATTACGATTGGGCGAAATTCGGTGATTGGCTTTAATACAACGATTTTGACGCACGAATATTTGATTAGGGAGTACCGCATTGGAGATGTGACGATTGGTAATGAGGTCATGATTGGCGCGAATGTGACGATTTTACCCGGTGTAAGTATCGGTGATGGAGCTATCGTTGGAGCAGGTGCGGTCGTCTCAAAAGATATTCCTGCGCGTAGTTTTGCTCGGGGGAATCCGATTGTTATAAGTGAACTAGAAAAGTAACCCCCCCTTATTGCCTTATTTTATGGTATACTCAACTTACTTGGAAAATGCGCGGAGGTTAAAAATTTGAAAAATAGTAAAGAGGATAGTAACAAAATTTATCCGTTTAGACCGAACGGGGAGTTTTATTTTCAGCGAGGGATTGAAGCTTTTCGTAACCAGGAGATGTCGGAAGCTTTGCGATATCTGGAACGTGCAGCTTTTTTCGAGCCAGATGAGCCTGTGATTATGTGTCAGCTGGCGATTTGTTATACAGAATTAGCTCAGTTTGATAAGTCCAATCAGATTTTGCGTCGTGTGCTTGATGAGGCGGATGATATTCATTATTGTTATTATTTTATGGCAAACAATTATGCATATATGAAAGAGTTCAAGCAGGCATTGCAGCACGCGAACAAGTATTTAGCACTTGTTTCTGAAGGTGAATATGTGGAGGAAGCAAAGGATTTAATTCAGCTTATCATGGAAGAAGCTCCCCTTTCGAGTTTTGGCGTGAGTGATATGTCGGAAGTCGAAAAGGATTTCTTCGCCTTTAAAATGAAGGTGGACCAGCTAATATCAGAAGATAAATTAGATGAGGTCAGCAAGTTTTTAATTGCTGAGATTGAGGAGAAATCAACTTTTTGGCAGGCGTATATAGAACTTGCTGGGATTCGTTTCAAAGAAGAGCGGTTTGCGGAAGGTTTGGCGATATTAGAAGATGTGTTGGCACGTGATCCTGGAAATTTCATGGCATTGTGCGAGCTCTATTTGTATGCTTATTATCAGGCACAATGGGAGCAGGCAGGCGCGATTTTGAAAGAGCTTGGGAAAGTGGAGCCATTTATGTCATCGCAACGTGAAAAATTGGCGCGGATTTATGCAATGGCAGGCGATTATAAACATGCGGATTACTTGTTCGTGAAAGTGGATCAGTTGGAAATATTGGATCGGTATGCTTACTATTATTACCGAGCGGAAACGGCGTTCTTTTTAGGGCGTCTTGATGAGGCGCGGGATTTTTGGGAACATTTCACATTGATCGATGGTGAAGATTTAGAGTTCCCGTGGGAATATCCTGATTTATTAGCGAATGATGAACGCGTGGTTTTAGAGAAATTAGCAAGTGATGATAGATTGGAGCACTTGTTTGGTGTATATTTGCTGACAGTTTCTGATAAACATCCCGCTTTAGTTATGTTCAACGATTATTTTGATATGACTGGATGGGACTTTTTTGAGCATTTGATTTTCTCTGAGTTTGAGTTTTTACCTGATAGTCGGGATGCCGCTAATTGTAATGGGGCAGTCGCGATTTTGGGGCGTTTTGAAGAATTAGATTTCCCTGCAAAAGTAAAAACGACTCCGATGTATTTATTTGTCCTTGATTTTATGAAGCGTTCGATTGATCAGAAATATGATTTGCGGACGAAAAATTTGGATGGATTGGCTGCGGCGATTCTGTATCGATTTAAGTTTGGCACGCAGAAAGTGATTGCCGAATGGTTTGACGTTTCTGTTGCGACGCTTCGCAAGTATTCGCTTGAAATCGAAGGGTTTTGAGCAGATAAATGGACGGAAAAGGTGTGAGGGTTTACGATAGTTCTATGGTTAGATTGGAGGAATCACAGTGAGTGAAGAAAGAATTTATGACGTTATTATTATCGGTGCTGGGCCTGCGGGAATGACTGCAGCGCTATATACTTCCCGTGCTGATTTAGATACTTTAATGATTGAGCGTGGTGTTCCTGGTGGTCAAATGGTGAACACAGCTGACATCGAAAATTATCCTGGGTTTGATAGCATTCTAGGACCAGATTTGTCGGAAAAAATGTTTTCTGGCGCGAAACAGTTTGGTGCGGAATATGCGTACGGTGATATTAAATCGGTTGAAAACGGTGAGGAATTCAAAACAGTCGTTGCGGGTTCAAAGACGTTTAAAGCGCGTTCGATTATCATTGCTACAGGAGCAGAACATCGTAAATTAGGCGCGGAAGGTGAAGACAAGTACAGTGGTCGCGGCGTTTCTTATTGTGCGGTATGTGATGGAGCTTTCTTCAAAAATCGTGAATTAATCGTTGTCGGTGGCGGAGATTCTGCTGTAGAAGAAGGAGCATATTTAACACGTTATGCAAGCAAAGTAACGATTGTGCATCGTCGTGATAAATTACGAGCACAGCAAATTTTGCAAGATCGTGCTTTCAAAAATGAGAAAATCGAATTTATTTGGAATAGTACAGTTGAAGAGATTGTTGGCGATGACATGAAAGTGACTGGCGCTCGTCTTGTTTCAACGGTTGATGGCTCTACATCGGAATTGAACGCGGATGGGGCATTTATCTATGTCGGCCTTGTACCACTTTCGAGTGCTTTTCAAGGTCTCGGTATTTTGGATGATGAGGGCTATGTTATTACGAATGAAGAAATGGAAACGTCTATTCCAGGGGTTTTTGCGGCAGGAGATGTTCGTGTGAAGTCGTTACGTCAAGTTGTTACAGCAACTGGTGATGGCGGCTTAGCAGGACAAAATGCACAAAAATATGTGGAAGAATTAAAAGAAGCCTTAGTGGAAAAAACACAATTGTAATATTAAAAATAGATAGCAGTCGACTAAATCTAGATTTTAGATGCGGTTGGCTGTTTTTTTGTAATATGTAGATGGGATATGAAAATAGAGGCGCTGAATCAGCATTAGAGTTGATTTAGCACCGCTATTTTTTTACGCATTATTTTTCTCGTGTGTCAGTAGCCATTCTTTACGCGCAATACCACCACCATAGCCAGTTAAGGAGCCATCACTTCCAATCACACGATGACATGGAACGAGTATGGAGATTTGATTGGCACCATTTGCTCTTGCAACGGCTCGGAATGCTTTTGGATGACCGATTTTTGTAGCTAATTGGGCATATGATGTAGTGGAGCCGATAGGAATTTTTTGTAGCTCACGCCAAACAGTTTGTTGAAATGGCGAGCCGATATAAGTGATTGGTGTCTCAAAAACGGAGAGGCTTCCTTCAAAATAAGCATCCAGTTCCTGCTCTAGCTGCTCAAAAATCGGACTTTCGCCTGGAATTACCGCAGCATGCCATTTTGTTCGTAAGGATTCAATTTCGGTTTCTAGACCACGCCGATCAACGAATTCGAACAAAACTAAGGCGGCATCATTTGCAATGGCAATCATTGATCCAAGCGGGGTTTCGAGCCATTTGGATACGAACATATTTAGTGATGTTGCTTTTTTAGGAATCGTGCCCATTGTTCGTGTAAAAGCATCGCGGAACCCATTTCCTGAATTGTAGCCACCTTCTAATTGTGCCTCTATAATAGGTTTACCGTTGCGAATATAATCAAAAGCGAAGCCAAGCCGCCTCGCTCGTGCGTATTCAATGAATGTCATACCGAATTGTTTTTTAAATTGTCTCCTAGCAGTATTAGCACTAATCGAGAGTTTGTCAAAATCTTTATCGGTCCATTTACGCTCGGGATGTGCCTCGATTGCTTGGACAAGTAGTTTGACTTCTGCGGATAGTTTACTCGGATTGTTCAGTGGCTGGCATCGTTTACATGGACGATAAGAAGCTAAAAGTGCTTCTTGTGCTGTATCGAAAAACTCGCAATTCTCTTTGTTAGGCTTTTTTGCGGGGCATGTGGGACGGCAAAGTATGCCTGTCGTTTTAACGCCTACATAGAAAACACCTTCATAATTGGAATCTTTTTTGATGAGCATATCGTAAAAATGATCAATTTTTGACTGTTCTGTAATCATCTTATTCGGCTCCTTTCGTCACGGTTATGTAAAATCATTTTATCATCTCCTAATTGTTTGATAAAGCTATTATAATACGTGCTATAAAAAATGATACCAAGAAAATTAACACCAATGTCGAATCTTACTAAAAATATTTAGTAAAATAAGTTGATAAAGTTTACTAAATAAATTATAATGAGCCTAAGAGGATTTATATTGAGTGTGGAGGTATGGGAAAATGGATTTTTCAAAATTGAAAGCTGATTTTGCTCGAAGGTTTAATCGAACGGATGGTGCGTTATTTTTTGCACCGGGTCGTATTAATTTAATTGGGGAACACACGGATTACAATGGTGGACATGTTTTTCCGTGTTCGATTACACTTGGAACTTATGCAGTTGCAGCGAAACGAGAAGATACAATGGTTCGCTTGATATCGCTTAACTTTGAGGATTTGGGGATTATTTCGTTTGATTTAGCGGACTTGGCATATCGCAAAGAAGATAATTGGACGAACTATCCGAAGGGCATGTTGAAATATTTGAAAGAGGCAGGACATGAGATTAATCAAGGGATGGATATTTTGTATTGGGGTAATATTCCGAATGGAGCTGGGCTTTCTTCTTCGGCTTCGATTGAGTTGCTTACGGGAGTTATTTTAGAGGACTTATTTGGACTTGAATTGGCGGGTTTGGAGTTGATTTTGACTGGAAAAAAGGTAGAGAATGCGTTTATTGGTGTGAATTCAGGAATTATGGATCAGTTTGCAATTGGGATGGGTCAGAAAGATATGGCGATTTTGCTGGATTGTAATACGCTTGAGTATGAGATGGTTCCGGTGAAGCTTGAGGCTCATACGATTGTGATTATGAACACAAATAAGCGACGTGAGCTGGCGGATTCGAAATACAATGAGCGCCGAAGTCAATGTGAGCAGGCGTTGGCGGAGTTGCAGACGGAGCTTTCTGTGAAATCGCTAGGTGAGTTGGACATGGAAACGTTCGAAAAGTATCAGCATTTGATTTCGAATGAGACGTTAGTTAAGCGGGCACGCCATGCAGTGAGTGAGAATGAACGGACAATTTTAGCGACAAAAGCACTTAAAAATGGAGATTTAATGACATTTGGTAAATTAATTAATCAATCCCACATCTCTTTACGTGACGATTATCATGTAACTGGGGTAGAATTAGATATGTTAGCGGAAACGGCTTGGGAGCAACCAGGCATTTTAGGAGCGCGAATGACGGGTGCTGGTTTTGGAGGGTGTGCAATTGCTATTGTAGAAACGGCTCACGTGGATGCATTCATTGAAAAAGTGGGATTAGCTTATGAGAAGAAAATTGGCTATCCTGCTGCGTTTTATATTGCAAATATTAGTGATGGAGCAAAAGCCATCAAGGAGGAATAGGAAATGAGTATTTTAGTATTAGGCGGCGCAGGTTATGTTGGCTCACACGCGGTGGATCAGTTAGTAGATAAAGGTTATAAGGTTATTGTTGTCGATAATTTACAGACAGGTCACGCGGAGTCTTTACACAAGGATGCCGTATTTTACAAAGGTGATATTCGCGATAAAGCTTTCATGCAAGATGTTTTCAAAAAGGAAACAATTGAAGGCGTGATTCATTTTGCGGCGAATTCATTGGTTGGTGAATCCGTGGAAATGCCACTAGAATACTTTAATAATAATGTATATGGCACCCAAGTTACACTGGAAGTAATGGAAGAATTCGGTGTTAAAAATATCGTCTTTTCTTCATCTGCTGCAACGTATGGGGAACCGAAAGTGATTCCGATTACGGAAGATGCACCAACAAATCCAGAAAGTCCGTATGGTGAAACGAAACTGATGATGGAGAAAATCCTAAAATGGTGCGATAAAGCTTATGAGACGCGTTTTGTGGCGCTACGTTATTTCAATGTCGCGGGTGCGAAGTTTGATGGAACAATTGGCGAGGATCATAATCCGGAATCACATTTAGTGCCGATTATTTTGCAAACAGCACTTGGTCAACGTTCGGAACTATCGATTTTTGGCGATGATTATCCTACAGAAGACGGGACTTGTATCCGTGATTATGTCCACGTAGTTGATTTGATTGATGCGCATATTTTAGCGCTTGAGTATTTGAAGAATGGTGGCGAGAGTAATATTTTCAATTTGGGAAGTAGCCAAGGTTTTTCTGTAAAGGAAATGCTAGAGGCGGCTCGAAAAGTGACAGGAAAAGAGATTCCTGCGAAAGTTGTGCCAAGGCGTGCGGGTGATCCAAGTACGTTGATTGCTTCTAGTAATAAGGCACAAGAAATTTTAAAATGGAATCCGCAGTTTACGGACGTGAATAAAATTATTGAGGATGCTTGGAATTGGCACTCTAAGAATCCGAACGGTTATGCTAACTAAAAACACATGAGGTGTAAACAATGATAGTAGATCAGTTTGTGGATGTTGCGATAAAAAATGGCGAATTGGCAGATTTGGATCGTATTTATGTGACGAACCGAATGCTTGATTTGCTAGGCTGGTCGGAAAAGCGTGCGGTGGCAGTGAGTGCCACCGCAGATCGCTTAGGAATGCTGGATCAGTTGACGGAATTGGCTGTTGAATCGGGTGTGATTGGTACGGCACTTGCAGAACGAGAGATTTGGCAGAGCAAGGTAATGGATTTATTTGTTCCAAGTCCGTCAGAATTAAATGCGGAATTTTGGGAATTATATGAACGGTCACCTCGAGCGGCAACGGATTATTTTTATAAAATTAGTTGCGCGAGCGATTATATTAAGACGCGGAGTATTGCGAAAAATATTGAATATCGGGTGGAGACAGCGTATGGTGAGCTAGAAATGACAATTAATCTGTCAAAACCAGAGAAGGACCCGAAACAGATTGCTTTAGAGAAAATGATGAAAACGGTTGCTTATCCTGTTTGTGCATTGTGCGTTGAGAATGAAGGTTATGCTGGTCGTATGGATTTTCCGGCACGAACGAATCATCGAATTGTGAGGATGCGTGTTGAAGATGAGGAATGGGGATTGCAGTATTCGCCATATGCTTATTATGAGGAGCATTGTATTTTTCTGTCAGCAGAGCATCGGCCAATGGTGATTGAGCGGGATACGTTTGCGCGGTTGGTTGCGATTACAGCACAGTTTCCTGATTATTTTGTCGGATCTAATGCTGATTTGCCGATTGTTGGCGGTTCCATTTTGTCACATGATCATTATCAAGGTGGGGGGCACACGTTTGCGATGGCGAAAGCGCCTGTACATAAGGACTTCCCTGCTTATTCATGGGCAACTTTTCCAAATGTGACGATAGAAATTGTAAAATGGCCAATGTCGGTGATCCGGCTACGTTCGGCGAGTGCGACGGAAATTGTGGAGGCTGCGGATGTCCTCATGCAGAAATGGAGAAACTATTCGGATGCATCGGTCGAAATTTTGGCGTATAGTGGAGAGGAGCGGCATAATACGATTACGCCGATCGCGAGTCGTTGTGATTCATTATTTGAGTTGTCGCTGGTGTTACGGAATAATCGGAGGACGACGGAACATCCGGATGGGCTTTTTCATCCACATCAGGAGTTGCATCATATCAAGAAGGAGAACATTGGATTGATTGAGGTGATGGGGCTTGCTGTGTTACCGCCTCGTTTGAAACCGGAGCTTGAGGAAGTCGCGCTCTATTTATTGGATCAGCCGAATACGATGGCAGATTATCATAGGGAATGGGCGGATCGATTGAAGCGTGATGGTGTTTTTGATGCGGGGACGGTGGAACATTTTCTGCAACAGGAGGTTGGGAAGGTGTTTATGCAAGTGTTGATGGATGCGGGTGTCTTTAAGGATACGCCGGATGGGATACGGGCGTTTGATAGATTTATGAAATTGGTGGTAGAGACGGAGGAATTAGCAAATGAAGATAAGTGAGCGAAAGTTTGGGGAATTAAAAGGGCAAGATGTGACGGAGTTCTGTTTGGAAAATGATCATGGTGTGCGTGTTCGGGCGTTGGATTACGGTGGTGTTGTAACGGAAACGTGGGCACCTGATGCGAAAGGGGATTTTGCGAACGTTTCGCTGGGATTTGGGACGCTGGATGAGTATTTGGCGCATTCTCCTTATTTTGGTGCACTGGTAGGACGTGTTGCTGGACGGATTGGTGATGCGCGTTTTGAGATGGATGGAAAGACGTATCAGCTTGCGAAAAATGAAGGAGAGAATATACTGCACGGCGGGCCGAATAATTTCAGTAAGCAGATTTGGAACTCGGAAACGCTGGAGACGGAGGATGCGATTGGTGTTGTGTTTTCACTGACGAGTCCGGATGGAGAGAATGGCTTTCCAGGGAATTTGGATGTTCGAGTGACATATACGTTGAACAATGCGAATGAATGGCGAATAAAGTATGAGGCAAAATCGGACGCAAAGACGGTGTTTAATCCAACGAACCATATTTATTTTAACTTGACGGGGGATGTGGCGCAAACGATTTTGGACCAGGATCTGGAGATGCGTTCTAGTCGCTTTGTAGCTTTGCGTGAAGATTCGATTCCAACAGGGGAGCTGGTTGATGTAACTGGGACGCCGTTTGATTTTCGGACGTCACGTGCACTTCGGGATGGCACAACGAGTGAGCATCCACAAAATGTAATCGTCAAAAATGGCTATGATCATGCGTTTGTCTTGGATCATGATGAAACAGGGACGCCGGATGCGCGCTTAGTGGATCAAAATAGCGGTCGCGTGGTGGAAATGCGAACAGATTGTGAGTCAGTTGTTGTTTATTCTGGAAATCAGTTAACGGGAAATTTTGCGATAGATGGTGTGATTGCTCCGAAATATGCGGGTGTGACGATGGAGACGCAAGGGTTGCCGGACTCGATGAATCATGAGGGCTTTGGCTCAGCAGTTATTCAGAAGGATGAACTTTTTCAATCAGAAACAGTATTTACATTTAAGACATTATAGAGGTAGTTTGAAGGCTAGGGATGGAGTATTCCGAGCCTTTTTACTTGAAAATAGACGTGTTGCACAATTCCTGATAGAATAGAGGGGATGCTTCACGAATGTAGGCAGAGGAGCGTGTTAGGACAATGGCAACGATTAAAGATATTGCGAAACAGGCGGGGGTTTCGATTGCAACGGTTTCGCGGGTGCTGAATTATGATGAAACGCTTTCTGTCGGTGATGATACGAAAAAACGTATTTTTGAGGCGGCGGAACAGCTTTCTTACACGAAGCACAAACGTAAACAGCAAAAGAAAAACGCAAAAATAGCAATTGTACATTGGTATTCAGAAAAAGAAGAGTTGAATGATTTATATTATCTATCCATTCGTGTAGGTGCAGAACGTAAAGCCGAAGAGGAAGGCTATCAAGTATTGCGTGTTTTTCAGGATATCCCGGAGCAGACGCTTGGCAATGTGGAGGGCATTATCGCGATAGGAAAGTTCAGCCAGGCACAAATTGAAGCTTTGACGGACTGGAATCCTAATATTTGTTTTGTTGATTTTGACCAGTCGGTGCAGAAATATGATTCAGTTATTGTTGATTTTCAGCAGGCAACAGTGTCGGTTTTGGATTACTTTATTGAAAAAGGACATCGAAATATCGGTTTTATCGCGGGGGAAGAGCAGTTTAGTGACGACTCGGCGAATATTATTGATGCGAGGTGGCTTGCTTTTCGAGATTATATGAAGCGAAAAGGACTCTACGACAAGAAATATTGTTTTTCGGGCAAATTTTCTGTTAAAACAGGATATGAGTTGATGATGAGGGCAATTACAGAACTCAGCGAGGATTTACCAACGGCATTTTTTGCAGCGAATGACTCGATTGCGATTGGGTGTTTACGGGCGCTTCAGGAGCAGGGAATCGCTGTGCCAGAACGTGTAAGTGTGATTGGTCTGAATGATGTGAGTGTTTCCAAATATGTTTTTCCACCGCTTAGTACGGTGAAGGTATATACAGAATTGATGGGTGAGACTGGTGTGGAACTTTTGCAGGAGCGATTGCTTGCCGGTCGGTCGATTACGAAAAAAGTAACGCTATCCACGGATTTAGTGATTCGGGAAAGTAGTTTGTGAAAAGGGGCGAAAAATGATGCAGTGGAGAGAAGAGTATGAGAAATGGTTGGCAAATGAGGCGCTAGAAGCTGGTTTGAAAAAGGCGCTGCGCGGAGAGAAAGACGAGAAAGTGTTGGAGGATAGTTTCTATAGAAATATGGAATTTGGTACGGCGGGGATGCGTGGAGTATTAGGTGCTGGAACGAACCGGATGAATATTTATACGATTCGCAAGGCTTCGGAAGGTTTGGCACGTTATGTTGCTGAGAATGGTGAAGAAGCGAAGAAACGCGGAGTTGTTATTGCGTATGATTGCCGCCATATGTCGACGGAGTTTGCATATGAATCAGCGCGTGTACTCGGGTACCATGGTATTAAGAGTTATGTGTTTGAGACGCTTCGTCCGACGCCAGAATTGTCGTATGCAGTGCGTTTTTTGAATACGTTTAGCGGTATTGTTATTACAGCGAGCCATAACCCTGCGGAGTATAATGGTTACAAGGTTTACGGAGAAGACGGTGGACAAATGCCGCCACATGGTGCGGATGCAGTGACGCGTTACATTGATGCTATTGATGATATTTTCGCGGTGAAAGTGGCGGACAAAGATGCGCTAATTGCGGACGGAATGCTGGATGTGATTAGTGAGAAGGTGGATACGCCATATTTAGAAGCTGTAAAAACAGTAATCGTGAACAATGAACTTGTTGAAAAACACGGTAAGGATTTGAAAATTGTTTTCACACCGCTTCATGGGACAGGTGGTATGCTAGGTTTGAAGGCATTAGAGAGCGTTGGATTTACAAATGTGATTCAAGTTGCCGAGCAGTTTGAGCCTGATCCTAACTTTACAACAGTAAAATCGCCAAATCCGGAAAATCGGGAAGCGTTTGAAGTGGCGATTGGTTATGGCGAGAAGTATGATGCCGATTTACTCGTTGGGACGGATCCTGATGCGGATCGTCTAGGTGTTGTGGTTCGAACGAAATCAGGAAAATATGATGTGCTTAGCGGTAATCAGATTGGTGCGCTAATTTTACATTATTTATTGAAGCAGAAAAAAGCGCAAAATGAGCTACCAAAAAATGCTGCGGTTTTGAAATCGATTGTTACATCTGATTTAGGAACCGTTATTGCAAAACATTTTGATGTTGAAATGATTGAAGTTTTGACTGGATTTAAGTTTATCGCGGAGCAAATTCATAACTTTGAAACGACTGGTTCACATACGTATGAATTCGGATATGAGGAGAGTAATGGTTTCATGGTGAAGCCGTTTACGCGTGATAAAGATGCGATTCAAGCACTACTTGCAATTTGTGAGGTAGCGCTCGATAGCAAACAGGCTAGGAAAACGCTGGCTGAGGATTTAGAAGAAATCTATGAGCAATTTGGTTATTTTAAAGAAGATTTGGTCTCGTTAACGATGAGTGGGAAAGATGGTTCTGAGCAAATTAGTGATATTATGAAATCATTCCGAGCATCGATGCCAGAAGAAATGGGCGGCGAGAAGATTGCTAAGGTAGAGGACTATCAATTGAGTGAGCGGCATTATCTGGATGACGATAAGAAGGAAACGATTGATATGTCGAAGTCGAATGTTATCAAATGCTTCTTGGAGGACGGATCATGGTTCTGCCTTCGCCCTTCTGGAACAGAGCCAAAAATCAAGTTTTACTTTAGTATAAAGGGAGAAACAGAAACGGCCGCAGCAGAGAAATTAGAACGGGTTCGTGAAGGTTTACTGAAAATTGTTGAGAAATAATAACAATCGCCTCACTGGGAAACCAGTTTGGCGATTTTTTTGCATTCTATTATGATTATCCGCATATTTAATATAGAAGCTTTCGACGTTTTGTGAGTTCGGCGGTAACGAATTGTTCGTCAAGATAGGATGAGAGCTCCAAGCTAAACTTGATTTTCCGGATACCATTTTGTTTTCGCTCTGTTTTTATAAAAAGGACGCCGAGTTCGAAAAATAGATGGCTTAGTTGGAAGGTGCTGTTCTGTTTTTGACAACAGGAAATACCAAGGTGGAGGTATTCAATGGCCGCCAGATGTTCTGATTGGTTTGCGTAAGCGCGTGCGATATTTAAATAGATAGTTGGCATTAATGGGGAGGTTTCTACTGGTTTATGCAGGAAAAGTAAGCATTGGTTCAATTGTTTTAGGGCGTTGATATCATTATTATCTTCAAAATAAGCGAGCATCAAATAGCTGTGGATTAAGGCTTCATGTGTTGTCGTGCGTTGGATATTGAGCAGGAGCGCTTCTTCTAAGTGCTTAATCGCGTTTTTTGGATGATGCTTGTAGAGAAGCTCGCATACTCCAAGGTAAAAATAATAATGTGTTGTTTGCGAGTGGGTTTCGAACAAGGCGAGTGTTTTTTTATGTAGGCTAGCATATAATGTCTCAAAATCATGACTAATGAAGAGTTCTTGTAGCTCTTTTCTTAGTTGGATGAATGGTGAGTCAAGTTGGGATGTGGATAAAAGCGTGTCTATTGTAATGCCGAGTTTTTGGCATATGTTGTGGACGATGATGACACTTGGGATTTCAAGGCCCTGCTCGACGCGACTAAGTAAGCTTTGGGAACAGATGCCTTCCGCTAGCTGCTTTTGAGTGAGTTCTAAGTTTGTTCGCAAGTATTTAATGCTTTTTCCGAGTTCCATGTTACATCACCTCATTGATTAATTTATGCGAATAGTCATTTGAAAGATAGCGCATTCTTTCTTAGTATAAAGGTTACAAGATAAAATTCAAGTAGTATGCGCTTTTCACGAAGGAGACTAGGATGATGAGAGAAAAATGGTTACTGCTCGACCAATCTAAGCTTGATCCGGCAGTGAATATGGCTGTGGATGAGAAATTAATGGAATGGCATCGGGCTGGGATGATTCCGCCTGTTTTGCGATTTTATGGCTGGACGCCGGCGGGACTTTCGGTTGGGTATTTTCAGCGTACGGAGGGGAAAATTGATCGGACAGCGGTTGAAAAACACGGATTCAGGTTGGTACGGCGGCCAACTGGTGGCCAAGCAGTTTTGCATGACGATGAGTTGACATACAGTTTTGTAATTGCAGAGAATCATTCGAGTGTTCCAAAAACGATAAAAGCAGCACATAAACTGATTTCAGAAGCGTTACTCTGCGGATTGCAAAAATTGGCTATTGATGCGAATTTTGCAGTACCAGAGGATAAAATGCAAACGAGTGGTACGGCGATTTGTTTTGAAGAGCCATCTTGGTATGAGATTACATTGGATGGGAAAAAGGTGATTGGTAGTGCCCAGGCGCGACAGGAAGGAATTTTATTGCAACATGGCTCGATTCCACTACATATGAATGCTATTGAATTGTTTGATCTGTTTGTTTTTGAAAATGAGCGTGTGAAAGAAAGAATGTTACGGGCTTTTGGCGGGAAAGCGGCGGGGATTTTTGATTTGATTGGTAGAGAAATTCCGCTAGATGAGATGAAAGTAGCGTTCCAAGAAGGGTTTACGGAGGTATTTGATGTGGCGTTTGAGCGATTTTCATTGACGGATGCGCAATGGAGTGAGATTCATGAGCTTGCGGAGGAGAAATTTAGGCGGGAAGGTTATTTGTATTCACGATGAAAGGGGATTTTACGATTGGAAAAGAAGAAGGAACATGTGCGAAAGCCGGATTGGTTGAAGATTAAGATTACGAATAGTGAGAGTTTTAAAGCAGTGAAGAGCAATTTACGGGAAAACCATCTGCACACGGTTTGTGAGGAGGCGAAGTGCCCAAATATTCAAGAGTGTTTTGGGGAGCGCAAAACGGCGACTTTCATGATACTTGGTGATATTTGTACTCGGGCTTGTCGCTTTTGTGCGGTGACAACAGGTGCTCCGACGCATTTGGATTTGGGTGAACCAAAGCGTGTTGCGGATTCTGTTGCAGCGATGGGACTGCGCCATGTGGTAATTACGGCGGTTGCGCGAGATGATTTGGCGGATGGTGGTTCGCAGGTATTTGCGAATACGGTGAATGCGATTCGTTATCGGATGCCACATACGACGGTGGAAGTTTTACCATCGGATATGAAGGGGGATTATGAGAGTTTAAAAACGTTGCTTGATGCGAAGCCAGATATTTTCAATCATAATATTGAGACGGTGAGAAGGTTGACGCCGCAAGTTCGTCATCGTGCGACATATGATCGGTCGCTTGAATTGTTGCAACGGGTTCGGGATATGGAGCCAGATTTGCCTACGAAATCGAGTATTATGGTTGGTCTTGGTGAGACGCGTGAAGAACTCCTAGAAACGATGGATGATTTGTTGGCGCATGGCGTTGAAATCTTGACGATTGGGCAATATTTGCAACCTTCGAAAAAGCATTATCCTGTGGAGCGTTACTATGATCCGCGCGAATTTCGGGAGTTAAAACGGATAGCACGGAAAAAAGGGTTTATTCATTGTGAGTCGGGTCCAATGGTACGTTCGAGTTACCACGCGGATGAACAGGTTAATGCAGCCGCGAAAAAACGGCGAGAACAAGCTGGATTATAGGAAAGAAAGGCCATCGCTTTGCATGTCAAGGATAGGTAAAGAGGATTGGAACAAGGAAACAGTTCATCAGTGGTGTTTTTTTAGGATATTCCAAACAATCAGAAGTGGGTAGAGCGATGGAATGTGGCCATATACGTTAATTTAAAGTAAGCGTTCTTTGACGATATTCTCAAAAAGTGCTATAATAAAGTGGAAAAGGAAGCCATGCGACAACATGACTTCCTAGTGCAAACACCATTTAAGATGGTGACAGCTGTATTAGATTAATGAAATCCGCCTAGCCGTCAAGCTTATGGGTGGATTTTATTTTTTGTCATTTTTACTGTTCATAATAGCCACAATTAAAGCCGCAAAAGCGATCATAATTGTGAGACTTTCAAAAACAGTCATGCTTAGTCCTTTCCAGGAGAAACCATTAATAACATGGCAACACCTACTTTCATAAAAGAAGGCTGCCAACCACCATAAACTCGTTTGCATGATTTAGTATACCATAAAAATGAGTTATTTTTAAAACGAGACGAGTCTGAGACAAAAGGTTCTCTGACCTAGAAAAATACGTATCCAAAATCTGCATTTAGATTTTGGATACGTATTTTTTCCATTTAGGCACGCGAGGCGTGCCAGTTTTCGCATATTATTAGCCATGAAATAGAGGTTGGCTTCGGTCGCTACTTTTGGAAGCCCTCGTAAACGGAAACGAGTGAAACCCAAAATAGC